>NZ_JBHUWC010000038.1:0-24837 GCF_042670225.1 Isoptericola sp. NPDC057191
CCACAACACCCTGTCAGGCGGCTTGGCTGAGCTCCTCGTCGCACTTGCGCGTCACGACGAGCACCGGGCAGGCGGAGTGGTGCAGCACCGCCTGGCTGGTGGAGCCGAGCAGCAGGCCGCGGAAGCCGCCGCGGCCCCGGGAGCCGACGACGACGAGGTCGGCTCCGGTGGAGAACTCCGTGAGGAGCTCCGCGCCGGTGCCGTCGAGCACGTGCCGCTTGATCGTGACGCCCGGGTTGGCGGCCTCGGCGCGGTCGACCATGACGTCCAGGCCGGCCTTCACGTCGGCGAGCACGGTCTCGTGGTCGATCTGCGACGGGAGCCACGCCAGGATGCCCGCACCCCCGCCGAGGGGGACACCGGCGACCGCCACGAGCTCCGCGTCCCAGGCCTTCGCCTGCGCGACGGCGTGCTTCAGCGCGACCTCGGCCGAGGGCGAGCCGTCGACCCCCACCACGATGCGCCGGACCTCGCGCACGACGTCGCCGTCGCGGCGTTCGGTCACCTCCGTCCCGCCGTCCGAGCCCCGGTACGGCACGACGACGGTCGGGCAGTGGGCGTGCGCGGGCAGCGCCGACGAGACGGTGCCGAGGAGCCGCTCCGTGAAGCCGCCCTTGCCGCGCGTGCCCACCACGGCGAGCGCGTGCTCTCGGGACATCTCGACGAGCACCCCCGCCGCGTCGCCCGTCGCGACCGTGCCCTGCACGGGCACCCCGGCGGCGGCCACGCGTTCCTCCGCCTCGGCCAGGACCGCCTTGGCTCCCTCCTGGATCGCGGTGTCGTCCAGCGCTGCGTACCCGCCGTCGAGCGACGCCGCGGTGAACGACGGCAGCGAGTAGGAACAGACCACGTGCAGCCCCCACCCCACGCGCCGCGCGTACGCGGCGGCCCAGTCGAGAGCGTGCAGGCTCGCTGCAGACCCGTCGACACCTACCAGGACGACCTCAGGCCGTGTCATCTTGCGCCTCCTGTCCGCTGGCGAGGAGCCCGCCCTCGTCGTCGAGTGCGTCTGGTTCAAGAGTAGCGAAAGGCAGCCGCAAGGCACAGCAAAGCGCCCCGGTACCGAGGTACCGGGGCGCCGCTGCGGTGCGTCAGGCCTGGACGCGCAGGAACACCGGGCTGGACTGCCAGATGTCGCGGATGCGCGTGTCCCAGCCGTCGGGACGCGAGGCGTCGATCTGCTGACCGCCGCCGATGTAGATCGCGATGTGACCCGGGGACCAGATGAGGTCGCCCGGCTGCGCCTCGGACGCGGAGACGACCGAGACGTTCGACGCGTAGCGGATGGCGCTGGACTGGTGCGGAAGGCTGACACCGACCTGCGCGTACACGTAGCTGACGAGGCCCGAGCAGTCGAACCCGGACGGCGTCGAGCCGCCCACGACGTACGGGGTGCCGATGTAGCGGTGAGCGATCGAGACGACCTGGGCGCCGACCGAAGAGCTCGACGGCGCCACGGCCTCGGTCGGGACCTCCGTGCGCTCCGTGCTGCGCGAGACGGTCTCCGTGCGGGTCTCGACGACGGGCGCCGGCTCCGGCTCGGGCTCGGGCTCGGGGGCCGGGGTGATCTTCGCGGACGAGATGGCCTTCTTGCTGAGCGTCTCGACGTCGACCTTCGCCTTGGCCTGGACGGTGACGACCGGCGCCGCCTCCAGGGCCTCGCGCGCCTGGTCGCTCAGGGCGCCGAGGTCGACCGTGCTGAGCTTCTTCGAGGCGTCGTGGTCGACCGGGGCCGCCTGCGCGGCACCCGCGCTGGCGAAGGTCGAGACGAGCAGGCCGCCGGCGGCGGCGACGACGGCGGCGCGGCGACCCGTGGTCGTCGAGCTGACGCTCTGGACCAGGCCACCGAGCGGACGGCGCGCGGCACGGTGCCGGGCGCGCGTGGTACGTGCGTTCACGTGTTCCCTCTCCTGTCGCCTACGAGGTCAGCTGTCGGGTTCGGGTGGGAGAAACACCCGGCCGCGTGGACAAGGTCCGTGCGACTTCACCCCAAGGACACCGTGTTCCGATGCCCGAAATTGGGTCCCCCGCCCCTGCCAGGAGGTTGCGGTACTCGACCGGCGGCAGGGCTCGGCGTTCCGGTCGAGAATCGGCGGACGACCGCCGACTGGGTGACACCGTAGCGGACCGGGACGGCAATGTCACGTTTCGATCACAAGGCCTCGGAGCGGGGTCCGGAGACCCGCGTCGGCGCAGGTCGAACCGGTTCCCCGAGACATGACGACGCCCCGTCACGCGAGGCGTGACGGGGCGTCGTCGTGACGTGTCGGACGGACTCAGCCGACGCGGATGAAGGTGGGGTTCGACTGCCAGATCGCGCGGTACTTCACGACGTCGCCCGGCTTCGGGGCGTCGATCTGCATGCCGTCGCCGGCGTAGATCGCGACGTGGCCCGGCGTCCAGATGAGGTCGCCCGGCTGCGCGGCCGAGGCGGAGACGACGGTGCCCGCGTAGCGCTGCGCGGAGGAGGTGCGCGGGAGGTTGATGCCGACCTGGGCGTAGACGTACTGGGTCAGGCCCGAGCAGTCGAAGCCGGACGGGCTGCTGCCGCCCGAGACGTACGGGACGCCCAGGTAGCGCATCGCGATGGAGACCACGGCCGAACCGTTGGCCGACGCCGGGGCGGCGGTCTCGACGGCCGTGCGCTCCTCGGAGCGGGAGACGGTGTCGGTCGAGCGGGCGGAGTCGTCCGTCGTGGTCGCGACCTGCTCGACGACGGGCTCGGGCTCCGGCTCGGGCGCCGGCGTGATCTCGGCGCCGGCCGCGATCTTCGCGGTGACCTTCTCGACGTCGACCTTCGCCTTGGCGTCGACGGTGACGACCGGCGCGGCCTCGAGGGCCTGGCGTGCCTGGTCGGTCAGGGCGCCGAGGTCGACGGTGCTGAGCTTCTGGGCGGCGTCGGTGTCGACCGGGGCGGCCTGCGCGGCACCCGCGCTGGCGAAGGTCGAGACCAGGAGGCCACCGGCGGCGGCGACCACGGCCGCGCGGCGACCGGCGGCACCGGTCGGGGCGATGGCGATCGGACGACGGGCGGCGCGGTGCCGGCCGTTGCTCGTGCGTGCGGTCACGTGTCTACCTCTCCTGTCGCCTGCGAGGTCAGCTGTCGGGTTCGGGTGGGAGAAACACCCGGCCGTCCGCGCCCGTCACCAGGCCCGTCCGGCTTCACCCCAAGGACGTCGTCACCGACGCCCGAAGTGGGTCCCCCGCTCCTGCCGTGCGGATGTCCGTGGAGCTCGCCCGGTGGCAGGATTCGGCGTCCGGTCGAGCGCTCCCCGGATGAGCACCGGCGAGCGACCCCGACCGTACCGGAAGACCCCGGGCGATGTCACGCTGCGGTCACGATCTGGCGCACCGACCGCGCGCGGGCGTCCCGGCGCTGGTCAGCGGCTCGCGACGAAGAGGTGGCGCGCCAGCTCCTCCGGCAGGTCCAGCACGACGCCGGACCCCTCGACCTCGACCGTGACCTCGTCGCCGGACGCCCGGGCCGTGATCTGCGCCCCGGGCACGATCCCCGACTCGGCGAGCCGTGCCAGCAGCTCGATGTCCACCTGGAGCGGCTCGGCGATGCGCTGGAGGACCAGCTCCTTGTCCCCGCCGTCGCCACCACCGGCCAGCCGCGCGGCGGCGAGCACGGTGGGCAGCGACTGCACGCCCTCGAGGAACGGGACGTCCTGGTACTGCTCGCCGAGCTCCGACAGCCCCGGGATCGGGTTGCCGTACGGGTCGGCGTGCGGGTGGTCGAGCAGGGTGACGAGCCGCTTCTCCACGAGGTCGCTCATCACGTGCTCCCAGCGGCACGCCTCGGTGTGCACGTGCTCCCAGTCGAGCTTGATCACGTCGGTGAGCAGCCGTTCCGCGAGGCGGTGCTTGCGCATCACGCGGGTCGCCTTGGCCTGCCCGGCGTCGGTGAGCTCGAGGTGCCGGTCGCCCGTCACGACGACGAGCCCGTCCCGTTCCATCCGCGCGACCGTCTGCGACACGGTGGGGCCGGAGTGCCCCAGGCGCTCCGCGATCCGGGCGCGGAGCGGCGGGATGCCCTCCTCACCGAGCTCGTAGATCGTCTTGAGGTACATCTCCGTCGTGTCGATCAGGTCGGTCACGTCCACTCCCGTCTTTCGGCGCGGCCTAGTCTATTCGCACGCGTGGACGCAGGCGGGGTCGCGCGGCGCCGTCGCGCGCACCCCCGGCGCCATCCTGCCCTGCCCCACCGACGACCGCTCCCCTGCCCGGAACCGGAGACACCATGCCCGCCGCGCCGACCGTGCCGAACCAGCCGACCCTCGTCATCCCGCCCTCGCTCCTGCCGGGCGACGGACGGTTCGGCTCCGGCCCGTCCAAGGTCCGCGCCGCGCAGGTCGCCGCCCTGGCCGCGGCCGGCGACCCGGCCGCCCCCGTGCTGGGGACGTCCCACCGGCAGGCCCCCGTCAAGGACCTGGTGCGCCGGGTGCGGCAGGGCCTCGGGGAGCTGTTCGCGCTCCCGGACGGGTACGAGGTGGCGCTGGGCAACGGTGGCTCCTCCGCCTTCTGGGACGTCGCCGCCGCGTGCCTCGTCGAGCGGCGCGCGCAGCACGCCGTCTTCGGCGAGTTCGGCGGCAAGTTCGCCTCGGCCACGACACGGGCGCCCTTCCTGGCCGACCCCGACGTCGTGCAGGCCGAGCCCGGCACGGTGGCCCACCTGCGACGGACGGACGGCGTGGACGTCTACGCGACGCCGCACAACGAGACGTCGACGGGCGCGATGGCGCCGGTGCGCCAGGTGCAGGACGCGCGGGCCGACGGCGCGCTGCTGCTGGTGGACGCGACCTCGGGCGCGGGTGCGCTGCCGGTCGACCTCGCCGACACCGACGTCTACTACTTCGGCCCGCAGAAGGTGTTCGCGGCGGACGGCGGCCTCTGGCTGGCCGCCTGCTCCCCCGCCGCCGTCGAGCGGGCCGAGCGGGTCGAGGCGACGGCCGGGACCGGCACGGGCCGCTGGGTGCCGGAGTTCCTCTCCCTGACGACCGCCCTCGCGAACTCGCGCCTGGACCAGACCCTCAACACGCCTGCCGTCGCCACCCTCGTGCTCCTGGCGGACCAGGTCGAGTGGCTCCTCGAGCAGGGCGGTCTCGCCTGGTCGAGCGCGCGCTGCGCCGAGTCGGCCGGCGTCCTGTACGACTGGGCGGGCGCGCGCGAGTGGGCGTCGCCGTTCGTGGCCGACCCGGCCGAGCGTTCGACCGTCGTCGCCACGATCGACCTGGACGGCGCGATCGACGCGACGGCCGTCGTGCGCACGCTCCGCGAGAACGGTGTCGTCGACGTGTTCCCCTACCGCAAGCTCGGCCGCAACCAGCTGCGCGTGGGCGTCTTCCCCGCCGTCGAGCCGGACGACGTGCGCGCCCTCACGGCGTGCGTCGACCACGTGGTGGAGCACCTGGGCTGACCCGCCCGGGCTCCCGGCGACCCGCACCGGCCCACCCGAGGACCCTCCCGAGGAGGGCAGCATCGTCCCAGGTCAGGCGGCACGTTTCACCCATCAGATCACGGGCTGATAACGTGCCGCCTCGTCCTGTTCGGGCGAGGATGCCGGGAGGCCCCACATGCCGGAGATGCACCATTTCACCTACGGGATCGTCACCCCGGTGCTCGCGTACGTCGCGTCCTGCCTGGGCGCAGCCACGGGCCTGTCGGCCACGTCCCGCGCCCGGGCGGCGACCGACGCCAAGTCGCGCGCCGTCTGGCTCCTCGTCGGCTCCCTCGCCATCGGCGGCACGGGCGTCTGGGTGATGCACTTCATCGCCATGCTCGGCTTCACCGTGACGGACATGCCGATCAACTACGACGTGCCGCAGACGATCCTCAGCGCCCTCGTCGCCGTGGTCGTCGTCGCGATCGGGCTGTTCATCGTCGGCTTCGCCGGCGACCGCCCCCTGTGGCTGGTCTCCGGCGGCATCGTCGCGGGGCTCGGCGTCGCCGCGATGCACTACATGGGCATCGCCGCCATGCGCATGACGGGCCACAAGGAGTTCTCGCTGCCGGTGGTCGGGCTGTCCGTCCTCATCGCGATCGTCGCAGCCACCGCCGCCCTGTGGCTGGCGGTCAACGTGCGCGGCAGGAGCGCGACCCTCGGGGCCGCGCTCATCATGGGCGTCGCCGTCAGCGGCATGCACTACACGGGCATGGCCGCCCTGACCATCACGGGGACGCCGGGCGTCCCCACGAGCGGCACGACCGCCGTCGACCTGCTCGGGCCGCTCATCCTCGGGATCGCGGCCCTGACCGTCGCGCTCGTCTTCGTCGTCCTCATGTGGCCCACGGAGGAGGAGATGCGCGACCAGCAGGAGTTCGAGGCCCGCCTGCGCCGCCGCGACCAGGCCGCCGCCGACCGGGCCACCCGGCACGCCACGCGACGGGACACGCTCCCGCGCTGACCGCGCCTCCGACCGGGCCACCCACCAGGCAGCCGACCGCGCGGCACGCGGTCAGGCCGTGGTCGGGACCCGCTCGGCGTCCGCCCGGCTGAGCTCGCGGCGCACGCCGTCGCGGGTCGTGGCCCCCTGCAGCGCCTCGCGGTCGAGGTAGACCACCTCGAGGTGCGGGCGGGTGCGCACGCGGTAGCGGACGCGCAGGTGCCACCGGCGCACGGCCCACACCGTCGCGCCCGACGCCACCAGGAAGGTCGCGATCGAGCCGACGAGGATGGACCAGCGGGGACCCCACGCCTCGCCGATCCACCCGACGAGCGGCGACCCGATCGGCGTCGCGCCCTGGAAGATCATCACGTAGAGCGCGATGACGCGGCCGCGCATGGCGGGGTCGGTGGAGACCTGCAGCGCGCTGTTCGCCGCCGTCATCATCGTGAGCGACGCGAGCCCCACGGGGATGCACGCCACGACGAACGACGCGTAGGTCGGCATGAGCCCGAGCACGGCGGTCGAGAGCGCGAACGCGAACGCCGACCCGATGACGAGCCGCACGCGCGGGCGGTCCCGCCGCGCGGCGAGCAGCGCCCCCGCGAGCGAGCCGATCGCCAGCACCGAGCCGAGGATGCCGTACTCCCCCGCGCCTCGGCCGAACTCGACGCGCGCCATGAGCGCCGACGTCAGCTGGAAGTTCAGGCCGAACGTCGAGACGACGAACATCACGACCATGATCACCACGATGTCGGAGCGTCGGCGCACGTACGCCACGCCCTCGCGGATCTGGCCCTTGGCCCGACGGGGTGCGGGCTGCGGGCGCAGCTCGCGGACGCGCATCAGCGCGAGCGCCGCGATCGTGGCGCCGAAGGTGACGCCGTTGATGAGGAAGACCCAGCCGGCGCCGACGGCCGCGATGAGCAGGCCGGCCACGCCCGGGCCGATCAGCCGGGCGGCGTTGAACGACGCGCTGTTCAGCCCGACGGCGTTGGGCAGCTTGTCGGCGGGCACCATGTCGGCGACGAAGGTCTGGCGCGCAGGGTTGTCCAGCGCGGACACGACGCCGAGCAGGAGGGCGAACACGTAGACGTGCCACAGCTCGGCCCGGCCGGACAGCACGAGCACGCCGAGGCCGAGGGCGAGCACGCCCATGCCTCCCTGGGTGGCCATGAGGAGGCGTCGGCGCGGCAGCCGGTCGGCGAGCACGCCGGCCCACGGGGACAGCAGGAGGAACGGGAGGAACTGGAGCGCCGTGGTGAGGCCGACCGCGATCCCGGAGTTGTCGCTGAGGTCGGTGAGGACGATCCAGTCCTGCGCGATGCGCTGCATCCACGTGCCGACGTTGGCGACGAGGGCGGCGGCGAACCAGATGCGGTAGTTCGTGTACTTGAGGGACGAGAAGGTGGCACTCATCAGGCAGGCCCCCCGACGGTCGCGTCGCTCGCGGGGGCCACGGATCTCCTTACTCCTGGGTCGGGTAGTCGACCTGGGCAACAGGGTATCGAATCGTTCTATTCCCTGCTCGGCGGTGACTCGCGCCACGCGTCCTGCGCCCCGCACCCTTCCCGGGTCGCGGCCGGCTACCGGACGGTGGCGGGGAGGATGTCGAGGTCGTCGGCGTGCTCGTCCACGTACGCCGCCGCCCGGTCCCTCGCGACGGCCTTCATCAGCGGGTCGAACCGCTCGCGGTCGAGCACGACGATCGACTGGCCGTCCGCGCTGCGCCCGGTGCCCGAGCTCGGCGCGGTGAGGAAGGTGACGTCGTGGGTGCTCAGCCCCCGGGCGCTCAGGAAGAGCTCGCGCATGCGGTCGACGGTGAAGCCGTCGTCCGCCGCGACCGACCTGCTCACCGTGGTCAGGAACGACGTCATCGTGCCGACGTCGTTCCGGTGGTTGTTGACCTTCGCGAGGATGGCGCGCATCCAGTTCTGCTGGCGCTGCACGCGGCCGAGGTCGCCGTTCACGAGGCCGTGCCGCTGGCGGGTGTACGCGAGCGCCTCCTCGCCGGTCATGGTGTGGACGCCCTCGCTGAAGAACACCTGGTCCCCGTCGCCGATGTCCTCCGGCACGCGGATGCGCACGCCACCGAGGGCGTCGGTCATCGCGGTGAACGAGTCGAAGTCCGTGACCAGGAAGTGGTCGACCGGCACACCAGTGAGGTCCTGCACGGTCTGGATCAGCAACGAGGGGCCGCCGTAGGAGAACGCCGCGTTGATCTTGGCCTGGCCGTGGCCGGGGACGCTCACCCACGAGTCGCGCGGGACGGAGATCACCTGCGCGCTCTCCCGGTCGGCGGGCAGGTGCACCAGCATGATCGCGTCGGTGCGCTGCGCGCCAGCCTTCCACTGCGACGGGTCGCCCGCGGAGATGCGGCTGTCCGAGCCGAGCACGAGAAGGTTGACGGCCTCGGTCTCCGCCGCCACGTCCTCGCGGACGGGTCCGTCCTCGATCGCCGCGAACGGGTCGCCCAGCCGCTCGATGTTGGAGTCGAGCCGGTGCTGGAACCACCAGGCCGCCCCGAGGCTGCCGGCGGCCAGGAGCAGCACCAGCGCCCCGAGGACGGCGAGCGCGCGTCGGGTGCCGCGGGCCCCGGCGCGCCCGTGACGACGCGAGGAGGGGTCCGTCGAGGCGGGCGAGGGGTCGACGGGCGCTCTGCTCACAGTGGGGGATCCTAGGATCCGGGCGAACGACCGTGGGTGCCGTTTTGTGCCGGTTCCGGCCGAGGCGCCTGCCCCGTGCACCGCATGGCCCGCGGTGCGACGGCGACACGAGGAGGCAGGACGATGCGCGGCACCACGGCGACGCCGTCGCAGCGCCCCCGGATGTTGCTCGTCACGCACCACTACCCGCCCGAGCACGGCGCGCCGCAACGCCGCTGGGACACCCTGACGCCGCGGCTCCTCGCCGCCGGGGTCGACGTCGCCGTCCTCGCCCCGCCCCCGCACCACCCGACCGGGCGGCTGCAGGACGACCAGGACGCGTACCGGCCCGGCGCGGTCTCCCGCGGCCGGCACGGCGAGCTGGTGGTCCGCACCAGGTTCCGGCCCCACGGCGCCGACCTGGTCTCCCGCACCCTCGACCAGACGGTGGCGGCGGCGAGCGCCGTCGCGCTCGGGGTGCGGCACCTGCGGCGACCCGCCGAGCGGCCCGACGTCGTGGTCGGCACGGTGCCCGGCATCCCGTCGATGGTCGCGGCGTGGCTGCTGGCCCGGCTGTTCCGCGCCCGGCTCGTCATCGAGATGCGCGACGCCTGGCCCGACCTCATCGAGCCCAGCGGCGTCCTGGACACCCACCGACCCCTGCCCGCCCGGCTGCTGGCGGGCGTGCGCGCCCTCGTGCACCGCGCGGTGACACGCCTGCAGGCCCGCGCCGACGCCGTCGTCACGACGACCGAGGCGTTCTCCGAGGTCCTCCGCGAACGGGGTGTGCCCCGCGTGGCCGTGGTGCGCAACGGCACCTCCTTCCGGCCGCTGACCGCGGACGACGTGCCCGTCCCCGGCGACGCGAGCCTGCCGCCGGACCGCCCGCTGCGTGCCGTCTACGCCGGCACCGTGGGTCGTGCGCAGGACCTGCAGTCGGTGGTGCGGGCCGCCGCGCGGGTCGCGCGGCGCGGGCTCCCGCTCGACGTCCGGATCCTCGGCACCGGGGCGCGGCTGCCGTTCCTGGCGGAGCTCGCGGCCGAGCTCGACGCACCGGTGACCTTCGTCGGCGCAGTGCCACCGGACGACGTGCGCCGCTACTACGCCTGGGCGGACACCGTCGTCGTGTCGTTGCGCGACTGGAAGCCGCTGGAGTGGACCGTCCCGTCCAAGCTGTACGAGGTGATGGCCTCCGGCGCGTACGCGACGGCGTGCGTCGCGGGCGAGGCGGCGGCGCTGGTGCGGCGGTCCGGCGCGGGGACGGTCGTGGCGCCCGGTGACGTGGACGGGCTCACCGCCCTGTGGTCGGGCTGGGCGGCGACCGGCCAGGTGCCCGGCGCGGACCCGGGCGCCGCGCGGTGGGTGGCGCGCAACGCCGACGACGACGCGCTGGCCCAGCGGTACGTGGAGCTGCTGCGCGAGCTCACCCCCACGACGGCGGGCACCCGTTGAGCCGGCTGCGCGCGCTGGCCCGCGACGCCCGGCTGGCCGCGTCGTTCGTCGGTGGCGCGCTGGCCACCGACCCGGCGTGGCTGGTGCTGCAGGGCGCACGCCGCACGTCCCCGCGCGTGGGCGCCGTCGTCGTGCCCTGGGTGGAACGCGTCCTGGGCGACGGGACCTCGGGCGAGGCGGGGCGGCTGCGTGCCGCGTGGCAGGCCGGGGACGTCGCCGCCGTGCGCGGGGCCGCCCCGTCCACGCGTGCGGGGCGTCGGGTGCGGGCGGCGCTCCTCGGTCAGGTCGCGCTGCTGGAGGCGGTCACCCCGCCGCGACCTGCTCGCGGCCCCGAGCCCACGCCCGTCGCGCCGGTGCGGCCGTCCGCGCCCCCGGCCGTGCACCACCACCTCACCAACTCGCTGCCGCACACGCAGAGCGGGTACACGCTGCGCACCCATGCCGTCCTCACGGCGCAGCGTGCCGCGGGGCACCACGTCACCGCGACCACGCGGGCGGGCTACCCGCTGACGGTCGGCGCGCTGGGCGCGCACGGCACGGACGTCGTGGACGGCGTCCCGTACGGCCGTCTGGTGCCCCGCACGCTGCCCTCGGACCACGGGCGACGGGCGCGCGACGGCGTCGAGCTGCTGGTGCGTGCGCTCGAGACCGCGCAGCCCGCCGTCGTGCACGCGACGACGCCCTGGACGACCGGCGAGGCCGCGCGCGCTGCCGCGGCACGCCTCGGCCTGCCCTGGGTGTACGAGGTGCGCGGCCTGCCCGAGGAGACCTGGGCCGCGTCGCACCCCACGCCCGAGGCGCGCGAGCGAGCCGCCTCCTCGGAGCGGTTCGCGCTGCTGCGCGCCAAGGAGACGGCGCTGGCGCTCGCCGCCGACCAGGTCGTCACCCTGTCCGCCACGATGCGCGACGAGCTCGTGGCCCGCGGCGTCCCCGCGGCGCGCGTCACCGTGGTGCCGAACGCCGTGGACGCCGCCCTGCTCGGCCCCGCGCCCGCGCCGGCGCAGGCCCGCGCCGTGCTCGGGCTCCGGACCGCGCCGTTCGTCGTCGGGGCCGTGACCAGCGTCGTGGGCTACGAGGGCCTGGACACCGTGCTGCGCACCGTCGCGCTGCTGCGCTCGCGCGGCGTCGACGTGGCGGCGCTCGTCGTGGGCGACGGCGTCGACCGGCCGCGGCTGCTACGCCTCGCCGCCGAGCTCGGGCTGGGCGAGCACGCCCTGCTGCCGGGCCGCGTGCCCCGCGACGTCGCCCGCACCTACCTCGCCGCGCTCGACGCCGTCCTCGTGCCCCGGCGTCCCGACCGCGTCACCCGCCTCGTGACCCCGCTCAAGCCGGTCGAGGCGATGGCGCTCGGCCGGCCCGTCGTCGCCAGCGACCTGCCCGCCCTCGCGGAGGTGCTCTCGCCGCTCGAGCCGGCGGGACCCGGCGGCGGTTCCCCCGCGGGCGTCCTCGTCGACCCGGGCGACGTGGCCGCGTGGGGGGACGCCGTCGGCCGGGTGCTGACCGACGACACGCACCGTGCCGCCCTCGTCGACGCGGGGCGGCAGGTCGCCGCCGGGCGGACGTGGGAGCGGGTCGTGCGCCGGTATGCCGACGTCTACGCCGCCCTCGCGGTCGCCCGCGGCTGAGCGGGGCCCGACGGCGCGGAGCGTCAGCGGCGCCCCAGGGCGCGGTACTGCCAGCCCGCCTCCGTCCAGGCGGTGCGGCTCAGCGCGTTGCGCCCGTCGAGCACGGTGCGCTGCGCGACGAGCGTGCCCACCCGCTCCGGGTCGAGGTCGCGGTACTGCTTCCACTCGGTGAGGACGAGCAGCGCGTCGGCGCCGGCGAGGGCCGCCTCCAGGTCCCGCTCGTAGCGCAGGCCGGGCTGCTTGGCGCGGGCGTTGTCGATGGCCTGCGGGTCGTGCACGGTGACGACCGCGCCCAGCTCGGCCAGGCGGGCCGCGACGTCGAGGGCGGGCGAGTCGCGCACGTCGTCGCTGTCCGGCTTGAAGGCGGCGCCCAGCACCGTGACCTCGGCACTCTCGACCATCCCGCCGAGGACCTCCACGGCGAGGTCGACCATGCGCGCCCGCCGCCGGGTGTTGATCGCGTCCACCTCGCCGAGGAACGCCACGGCGTCGCCCGCGCCGAGCTCGTCGGCGCGGGCCCGGAAGGCCCGGATGTCCTTGGGCAGGCAGCCCCCGCCGAAGCCGAGACCGGCGTTGAGGAAGCGGCGTCCGATGCGGGCGTCGTACCCGATCGCGTCGGCGAGCCGCGCCACGTCACCGCCCGCGACCTCGCACAGCTCGGCCATCGCGTTGATGAACGAGATCTTCGTGGCGAGGAACGAGTTGGCCGCGACCTTGACCAGCTCGGCCGTCGGGTAGTCGGTGACGATGCGCGGCACGCCGTCGGCCAGCAGCGCGGCGTAGACGTCGTCCAGCGCGGCCGCCGCGCGCTCCCCGGCCGCGCCGTCGGCGACGCCGTAGACGAGCCGGTCGGGGCGCAGCGTGTCCTGCACGGCGAACCCCTCGCGGAGGAACTCCGGGTTCCACGCGAGCACGGCGTCCGGTCGTGCGGCCGCCACCTGGTCCGCGAGGCGCTGCGCCGTCCCCACCGGGACGGTGGACTTCCCGACGACGACGGCACCGGGCGCGAGGTGCGCCAGCAGGTCGGTGAAGGCGGCGTCGACGGCGGTGAGGTCGGCCGCCGGGCCGTCGCGGCGCTGCGGCGTCCCGACGCACACGAAGTGCACGTGCGCACCCGCCGCGTCGGCCAGGTCCGCGGACACGGTGAGCCGGCCCGTCTCCGTGACCTCGGTCAGCAGGTCGTCGAGCCCGGGCTCGAAGAACGGAGCCTTGCCCGCGGCGAGCGCGTCCACCCGGTCGACGTCGACGTCGACACCCACGACCTCGTGCCCCAGCTTCGCCATGCTCGCGGCGTGAACGGCGCCCAAGTACCCCAGTCCGACAACCGATATTTTCATATTCCATCCTCTCTTTCAGAGCGACAGATGCCAACGCGTCATAGTGCTCTTATGCACCCTAGGATGCGGGGCGATGGCGCACGAGGCTGAATATTCGAAGGGCGCGACGCGCGCCGATGACCTGGACGAAGAAAGCTCCGCACCGCTCAGGTCCACCGTGGAGGTCGTGTCGACGGAACGACTCTTCCCGGTCGGTGCTCGACCACCCGTGGCGGCGTACGTCGCAGAGCTCTGGGACCGGCGGCACTTTCTGTGGGCAGAGGCGCGGGCGAAGGTCGCCAGCGGCACCCGAGAGACCCTGCTCGGGCAGGCGTGGCTGATCGTCAACCCCATTCTCAACGGGCTCGCTTTCTATGTGATCTTCGGGGTGGTGCTCGAAGCCCGGGCCGGCATCGAGAACTTCGTCGGGTACCTCATCATCGGCGTCTTCCTCTTCCAGTTCACGACGACGTGCGTCACCGGTGCGGCACGTTCCGTCGCCGGCGGGCGCAACCTCGTCCGTGCCTTCAGCTTTCCGCGCGCGGCACTCCCCGTCTCGGTGGTCCTGAGGGGCGTCCTCACGCTGGTCCCGACCCTCGCGGCCATGTTCCTCCTGCTGCTGGTGCTGCCCGAGGCCGAGGACTGGTCCCCGGCAGCCGCGCTGTTCCCCGCGGTCCTGGTGCTCCAGGTCGTCTTCGTGACCGGCCTGTCGCTGCTCCTGGCCCGCGTCGCCGCGGCCCTGCCCGACCTCAACCAGCTCATCGGCGTCCTCATGCGGTTCTGGCTCTACGGGTCCGCCGTGTTCTTCTCGATCGACCGGTTCGAGAGCTACCCGCAGGTCGTCGGGGTCATGCAGGCCAACCCCATGTTCCTGGTGATCGACGCGGCACGCGACACCCTCCTGTACGGCGTCGTCCCGGGGCTGTCGACCTGGCTCGGGCTGGGCGCCTGGGCCGTCGGGACCCTCGTCGTCGGCTTTCTCGTGTTCTGGCAGGCGGAGGACTCCTATGGCCGTGTCTGACCGCACCGTGTCTGACCGCACCGTGCCGGCCCGCCCCCTCTCCGGTCCTGCCGTGTCCGGGCGCGGCGGCACCGCTCTCGCTCCGGCCACGGTCGCCGTGCAGGACGTCAGCGTCTCCTACCGGGTGCCGTCCACGGACGTCGCCGAGCGCGCACGCCGCGCCCGTCCGGTCGTCCGGGCCGCGCGCGCCGTGCTGGGCAGCGAGCCCCAGGTGCGGGTCCGCGCCCTGTCGGGCGTCTCGCTCGTGGCCCGGTCGGGCGAGCAGATCGGCCTGGTCGGGGAGAACGGCTCCGGCAAGAGCACGCTGCTGCGCCTCATCGCGGGGCTGGAGAGCCCCGGCAAGGGTCGTGTCCTCGCCACGAGCACGCCGCTCCTCATCGGCGTGAGCGCCGCCCTCGTGCCCGACCTGTCCGGCGAGGAGAACATCCGCCTCGGCTGCCTCGCCATGGGGCTCACGCCCGCGCAGGCCGAGGCCGCCGTCCCCGAGGTCACGGAGCTCGCCGGCCTGGGCAGGTCGATCTACCTGCCGATGCGGTCGTACTCCTCCGGCATGGGCGCCCGGCTGCGCTTCGCGATCGCCACGGCGGCCGACCCGCACATCCTGCTCATCGACGAAGCGCTCGCGACCGGCGACGCGGCCTTCAAGGAACGGAGCGAGGCACGGATGCAACGGCTGCGCGACGGCGCCGGGACCGTGTTCCTGGTGTCCCACGCGGCCCAGACCATCGAGGAGACCTGCACACGGGCCCTCTGGCTGCATCACGGCCGGCTGGTGGCCGACGGCCCCGCGCAGGACGTGGCGCTGCGCTACCGCAGGTGGGCCTGGGCGAAGGCGAAGGACCGCCCTGAGGAGGCGAACAAGATCCTCGAGACCTCGTTCCAGGAACACACACAGACCATCGTCCGGGTGGACGAAGGAGGGCCGGCCCGTCGATCTCGGCCGGTCCCGTGGAGCCGCTGACGACGTCCCGTCGTCGCAGCGAGAGAAAGGCGTGACAGTGGCAAGCACCAGGCCCCGCATCATGACGGTCTACGGCACCCGCCCGGAAGCCATCAAGGTGGCCCCCGTCATCAAGGCCCTCGAGGCCAGCGAGGAGCTCGACTCCGTCACCGTGGTCACCGGCCAGCACCGCGAGATGCTGGACCAGGTCAACGAGATCTTCGAGATCACGCCCGACCACGACCTCGACATCTTCGAGCACGGCGCGTCCCTGTCGCAGATCGCGGCCCGCGTGCTCGAGCGCCTCGACCCGGTGCTGGCGGCGGAGCAGCCCGCGGCCGTCGTCGTCCAGGGCGACACCTCGACCTCGACGGCCGCCGCGCTCGCCGCGTTCCACCGCGGCATCCCGGTGGCGCACGTCGAGGCGGGGCTCCGCTCCGGAAACATCCTGTCGCCGTTCCCCGAGGAGGCGAACCGCAGGATCACCTCCCAGGTCGCCGCACTGCACCTCGCGCCGACCGCGACCAGCAAGGCCAACCTGCGCCACGAGTCGGTGCCGGGCGACGCCATCCTCGTCACCGGCAACACCGTCATCGATGCGCTGCTCATGACGGTGGACAAGAAGACGCCGTTCAGCGACCCCGCGCTGGAGGACCTCGCGGACTCCGGCAGCCGCATCCTCCTCGTCACCACGCACCGCCGGGAGAACTGGGGCGGCGCGATGGAAGGCGTGGGCCGGGCGCTGGCACGCCTCGCGACGGCGTTCCCCGAGGTCCACGTGGTGCTGCCCGCCCACCGCAACCCCGTGGTCCGTGACGCCGTGCTGCCGCAGCTCGAGGGGCTCGACAACGTCACCGTGACCGAACCCCTCGCCTACGGCGAGTTCACGCGCATGCTGGCGCTGTCCAGCGTGGTCCTCACGGACTCCGGCGGGGTCCAGGAGGAGGCGCCCAGCCTCGGCAAGCCCGTGCTCGTGATGCGGGAGAACACCGAGCGCCCCGAGGCCGTGGAGGCGGGCACCGTCAAGCTCATCGGCACCGACGAGCAGCGCATCGTCGACGAGGTCAGCACGCTCCTGCGCGACCAGGACGCCTACGAGGCGATGGCCCGCGCGACCAACCCGTACGGCGACGGGTCGAGCGCCGCACGTTCGGTCGAGGCCATCCAGCACCTCCTCCACGGGGGTCCTCGGCCCACGGACTGGCAGGGCGACGCGCCACGATGAGCAGGCATCGCGTCTTCGTCTACGGGTCGTGCGTCTCCCGGGACACGTTCGAGCACCTCGACCCCGACCGGTTCGAGCTGGTCCAGTACGTCGCGCGGCAGTCCGCCCTCAGCGCCTACACCCGCCCGGTCACCCTGGTCGACCCCCCTCGGCTCGACTCCCCCTTCCAGCAGCGGATGGTCTCGGGGGACTTCGCGTCCAGCCTGCAGACGCTGGTCCCCGAGGCGGCGCACCAGACCGACGTCGTGCTGGTCGACCTCGTCGACGAGCGCCTCGGCGCGTACGTGCTCCCCGACGGCTCCGTGGTCACCCGCTCCACCGAGCTCGTCGGCTCGGGAGCGGAGCACCACCTCCCGGCCGGCTCCCAGCACCTGCCGTTCGGCAGCGAGCAGCACTACCAGTACTGGGTGCAGGGCATCGCCGCGGTCGGGGCGCTCGTCCGCCAGCACATGCCGCACGCTGCGGTGCTGCTCCTCGACGTGCCCTGGGCCGAGCGGTCCGAGGCCGGGGCGGCCACCCCGAGCAGCTACGGCACGGAAGCGCGGGAGGCGAACGCGCTGTTCGGCCGCTACACGGCCGCGGCCGCGCAGGCGCTGGACGCGACGCGGGTCGCGCTCGACCCGGAGGACGTGGTGTCGAGCCCGGCGCACCCGTGGGGCGACGCGCCGTTCCACTACGCCGCAGGCGTCTACCGCAGGCTCGCCGACCTCGTCGTCGGTGCGGTCGGCACGCGCCAGGTGCTCTCCTCGGAGCGGGACCGCCGGTCCCCGGCGACGGGGAGGCTGGCCGACGGCCCGAACTTCCTGATCCTCGGCGCCCACCGCTCCGGCACGGCGTGGTTGCAGGAGCGCCTGAACGACCATGACGACGTCTTCGTCGCGCCGTCGACCGCGGCCACGGTCCTCACCAGCGCCGAGAAGATCGCCGACCCGGCCGAACGTCGTGCCTACGCCAGGGTCTTCGACGGCGCGGCGAAAGCCCGCCTGCGCGGGCAGCGTTCGCACCTCTTCTTCTGGCCGGTGGCCGACGGCCCCTTCGGCAGGGGCCGGGACGACAGCGCGGCGATCGCCCGGGACCATCTGCCGGAGGACACCCGGTACCTGCTCTCCTTGCGCGACCCCGTCTCGCGCGCCATCTCTGCCTACTGGCAGTCGGTCGCGATGGGCGCCGTCCCGCCGACCACGAGCCTCTTCGCGGCGGGGAGCCTGCGCGGGATCCTCGGCGTCGGCTTCTACCGGCAGCTCCACCGGCACTGGGCCACGACCGTCGGGGAGGACCGCATCTCGGTGCTGCTCTACGACGACCTCGCATCCGACCCGGCGACCTACCTCGACGCGGCCTTCGACGCGCTCGGCCTGCCGGCGGCGGGGCGTCCGGCGCTCGACGCCGCCTCGTCCTCGCCGGTCAACCGGAACACCAGCGCGCGCCTGATGCGCAGCGCCGCCCCCTTCTCGCCCGCCGAGCTGCAGATCCTGGTCGAGCTCTACCGACCGGACATCGAGTACGTCGAGTCCTTGACGGGACGCGACCTGACCTCGTGGCGGGACGTCGACCACCTCGCCGAGATCAACCGCTGACCTCGGCCTGGAACCCTGCCGATCCCAGGAGCCTGCGCTCCGCGGACTCCCACAGCGAACCCAGCCGCTCCGACTCACCCGGGGACATGAGCTTCCGGTTGCCGTAGTAGAACGTGCCCGGGTAGAGCGTGATCTCGCCCAGGTAGACCCCGCCCGTCGCGAGCAGGAGATCGATGCGCGCGAACGGCGACGGGACCGCGACGGAGATCCGGCGCGCCACCGACAGGAGCTCCTCCGCGCGCTCGGGGACGACGGCGTCGACGATCTCCTCCATGTGCGCCACCCCGGCGTGCACCCCGTACTTGGACCGCACGTCGCGCAGCGGCGAGAAGTCGGAGCCGAAGTACATGGCCCGGGTCACCTCGTGCATGTGGTCCTCTTTGAGGATCAGGCCGATCTCGCCTTGGAACGCGTAGAACCTGACGTCCTGGGGAGGGATCTCACCGTCGGGCGACACCAGCAGCTCTTCCACCAGGAACTCGGCCGTGTCGTGCGCCTTCGTGAAGTGGTCCGCGACCTTCTTCTGGACGTCGACGACGTCCTCGGGCGCGAGGACTGCGCCGGTCGTCAGGTCGACGAACCCGTCGGCCGCCCGCTCCAGGAGCAGCACCCCCATGCTCGTCGACCCGAACACCGGCTTGAGGACGAACCGGGTGGGCAGGGACGACAGGTCGTCCGGCAGGCCCACGCCGGTGCGTCGCTCGACGATCGTCGCGGAGCGCACCCCGATCAGCGTCGCGAGCTCCCGTCCCACCAGCTTGTCCCCGAGCCGGCCCGGGACGCAGCGCTCCTTGCCCTCGATGCGACGCCTCATCCGTGCCAGGTAGTCCATGGTTCTCCTTCCTCAGACGTGGACGGGGTCGGAGCCGCTCCCACAGACCCGCCGCACCGCCGCCACCAGCTCGGTGATGCTGCCCACCGGGACGAGCTCGCCCCCGCAGATGTCGTGCTCGCCCAGCGGACCCACCTCGTAGCCCACCGTGGGGAGCCCGCACGCGGCAGACTCCACGAGCGCATAGCCGAAGGACTCGGCGAGCGACGTCGAGATGAACGCGCCCCCGTGCCGCGCCGCCCATCGATAGAGGTTGGCCATCTCGGCCTGGGAGAAGTTCGAGTGGAACCGGAGGCGGTCGAGCACACCGAGGTCACCAGCGATCCCGAGGTACCGCTCGATCCGGTCCGGGCCGTCCTCCAGGCTGAGGACCACCTCCCCCGTGAACTCCTCGGGAAGCTGCGCCAGCATCCGGGCGAAGTCGTTCGGGTTCTTGCCCTTGTCCAGCCGGCCCACCCAGACCAGGGGGCGGGACGCGGACCGGAGCGGACGCTCCGCGACCGTCCGGCCGCGCTGGAAGGTCGACAGGTCCACGAGGTTCGGGACGACCTCGATCGTGGCGTCCACCCCCGCGGACTGCATGGCGCTCCGCACCAGCCCGGCCGCGAAGTTGCTGGGGACCCGCACCCGCTCCGGGAAGGTGAGCGCCAGCTCCCCGACCTCGCGGGAGATCGTCGGCAGGTCCGACGTGTGGAACTCGTAGACGAGCGCGTCGCGGAGGTCGGTCGCCGCGATCGCCTCCGCCATCTTGGGCATCGACGTCACCGAGATCTCGTTCACGTCGTACAGCCCCGCGCCGTAGAGCACCGAGTTGATCAGGCGGCCCTTCTCGATGACGCGGACGTCCACGTGCGGGATGTTCGCGAACGACGGACGGCCGCCGGAGTCCTTCGAGAAGTAGAGCAGGTGGCGGGTCTCCGGCTCCGCCAGCGCGCGGTTGCGGAGCACCGTCGCCATGCCCCCGAGCGAGCAGTTCGTGTAGACGGAGATCGTCACGGACGCGTCAGAACCCGACATGCTGCCTCATCTCCTCTGCCCTGGCAGACCACCGCACCGATGCCAGGTAGCGCTCCGTGCTCTGGACGTCCTCCTCGTCGACCTGGTGCGCCAGGGCGACCCGCAGCGTCTCCGCGAGCTCGTCGCTCCGCCGGTAGACGAAGGTGAGCGGAGACTCCGTGACCGACCCCATCTCCACGGACACGACCCGCAGGCCGAACGCCAGGTACTCGTAGAGCTTGTTCGGGTCGACGGCCGTGGTGAGGGGCGACGGACGGAACGGGATCATGCCCACCGTCCAGCCCGCGGCGACGGCGCGGCACTCGTCGTGCGTCCTCGGTCCCAGCGCGGCGACGTTCTCCGGCAGCCGCAGGCCGTCGGGGATGCCGTGCCCCACGATCTCGAACCGCACGTCGGGCATGGCGACCGCCGCGTCGACGACGCTCTCCCAGTCGAACCAGCTCGGCGTGAGATGGCCGATGTACCCGACGACCACCGGGTCCCGCGGTCTCCCCGTGACGGAGTCCAGCGTCCGCAGGTGGGCGGTCGACCGGAGCAGGTCGTCCGTCACCCCGTTGGGCACGACGATCGCGTCGGTCCTGCCGGAGATGGCGTTCATCTTCTCGGCGAGGCGAGGGCTGACGGTCACGACGTCGTCCGCGGCGCGGGCGACCCGCGACTCGAGCATCGGCCGGAACCACTTCGAGTACCCGACCCGGTTGAACTCCTCCATCTCGTCGCGCACCTCGTACACGGTGCGCCACCGGCGCGCCTTCGCGGTGTCGATGGCGAGCACCGTCCGCACGTCGGGGTAGGACGAACAGATGAAGACCGTGCTCGGGCCCGTGCGGTGGGCCAGCGCCGTGAAGAGGGCCGAGAGCTGCTTGCCCTCGACCTGGAGGATGCGGGGGTCCGGCTGCTCGGGATAGTCGCCGAGACTTCCGAACGGCATGAAGATCACGTGATGGCCCGCCGCCGCGTACTCGCGGGCGAGCCGGTTGGGGCGCAGGGACAGCGTCTCGTGACCGACGGGCGGCGCGGTGGAGTAGATGATGACGACGGTGTCGTCGACCGCCAGGCCCGAGAGCGCGTCCTCCAGGCTGTGGTCCGTGGCGGACGACGGCGCCCGCCTGACCTCGAGCTCCGTGACGTGGTTCGCCACCCCCTTGCGCCACTGGTGGCCGCGGATGGTGATCATGCGGGCCCGGGGCGGCGCCTGGAGCGACACCTCCAGCGTGGCCAGCGGCTGCTCGCCGTCCGGGAGGTAGATGTACGGTCCGAACCTGGGGTTGACGGGAAGGTCCCCCGCGGGCGCCACGACCTCGCGGTGCTCGTCGCGGAACTCGATGGTGAAGAGTGCCGCACGGTCCACGTCGTGGTCCCGGAAGGCGCCGATCCGCAGGTCGACCTGGTCGCCGGGACCCACCAGGTAGTGGGCCAGGACGTCGGCCACGGGGGTCATGCCGGCTCCTGGCGAGGATGCCGCCCCGGTCTCGTCCGTCGCGTCCGTCTGCGCCGTCGTGCCGGGTCGTGCGCCCGCCGCGTGCCGGCGCAGCGGAGCACGGCGGTCGCTGCTCCTGGAGATCAACGGGAGACTCCCCGGGTGTCGATGACCGTGCCGTCCACGGCTGCCCCGCCAGCAGCGCTCGCCTTGAACTGCTGGTGGTCCACCAGGACCACGACGACGTCGGCGGCCGCCGTCGCGTCCGCGTACTCGACCATCCCCACGTTGTGGCGCTGGGCGAGGTCGCCCGGCAGCGCGTCGATGTGGGGCTCGACGACCAGCACGTCCGCCTGCGGCAGGCGGTCCGCGAGATCGGTGACGATGCGGCGCGCGGGCGACTCGCGCAGGTCGTCGATGTCCGCCTTGAACGCGAGGCCGAGGGCCGCGATCGTCGGCGACTCGATCCCCTCGGTGGCCGCGACGACCTGGTCGACGACCCACTGCGGCTTGCTGTCGTTGACGTAGCGTGCGGTGCGGATGAGCCGGGCCTGCTCGGGGTCGGCGTCGACGATGAACCACGGGTCGACGGCGATGCAGTGGCCGCCGACCCCGGGGCCCGGCTCCAGGATGTTGACGCGCGGGTGGTGGTTCGCGAGGCGGATGAGCTCCCACACGTCGATGTCGAGCTTGTCGGCGATGAGGGACAGCTCGTTCGCGAACGCGATGTTCACGTCGCGGAAGGCGTTCTCGACCAGCTTGGCCATCTCCGCGGTCACCGCGTCCGTGAGCAGGATCTCGCCCCGGCAGAAGACGGCGTAGAGGTCCTTGGCGCGCTGGCCGGCCTCGGGCGTCAGACCCCCGACGATGCGGTCGTTGGTGACCAGCTCGATCATCACGCGGCCGGGCAGCACGCGCTCCGGACAGTGCGCCACGTGGATCGTCGGGCGTCCCTGGGAGCCGTCGAGGCTGAGGTCGGGGCGGGCCTCGAGCACCCAGTCCGCCATCTTCCGGGTCGCGCCGGGGGGCGACGTCGACTCGAGGATGAGGAGCTCGCCGCCCCGGAGCACGGGAGCCACGGCCCTGGCCGCCGCCTCGACGTACGACAGGTCGGGCTCGTAGTCGCCCTGGAAGGGTGTCGGGACGGCGACGATGAAGGCGTCCGCGGGCTCGGGGGTGTCCGTGGCCCGCAGGTTTCCTCGTCGCACGGCCGCGGCGACGTAGGTGGCGAGGTCAGGTTCGACGAACGGGACGTCACCGCGGTTGATCGCCTCGACGGTGGACTCCTTGACGTCCACGCCGATCACCTTGATCTCCTGGGACGCCAGGATCGCGGCCGTCGGGAGGCCGATATAGCCCAGACCGATCACGCCGACCGTGTTGATCTCCATAGCTCTTTCCTCGTCATACGAAGACGTGCCGGTCGGCGCGCCCGTAGCAGATCACGTCGCTCGCCGCGAGCAGCTCGGAATCGGCCACGGTCCACGTGTGCCCGCCCATGGCGGACCGCACCTGGATAAAGTTGAACCTGTCCGCGGAATAGATCCGCACACCGGCCTCGACGGCCTGGCGCAAGAACTCGGTGTCCTCACCCCGAGCCAATTCTCCGAACCGCACGGCGGCCATTACCTCTCGACGCGCGACGATCGTAGGACCCATCACCCGGTCAGAATGCCGGTGTTGCAGATCCTGCAAGCGCAGCAATGTCACGTCACGTTCTTGGAGATAGAGGTAGTGCGCCTGCTTGCCCACCACCTCGGCACCGCTGTACGACATCGCGTACAGCTGGTCGGAGAGGTAGTGCGGGCCGTACAGGTCGTCGTCGTCCATCTTGGCGACGACGTCCCCGTCCGCGGCGTCCACCAGCCGGTTCAGGCAGGTGCCCAACGGCACGCCCGCGTCGGTGTGCAGGAGCACGAGGTCCTCGACGCCGGCCCGCGCCGCCCGCGCGCGCACGTCGGCCTCGTCCACCTCGAAGCCGTGCGTGAGCAGGGCGAGCTGCACCTGGACCTCGGCCTGCGCGCCCACGGTGCGCAGCACGTCGTCGAGTCGGTGCGGCCGGTTCGTGGACACGAGCGCCGTGACCGACGGTCGCGGCACCGTCGCCGCGTCCGCCAGCCCGACGTCGTGCAGCACCCGCTGCACCCGTGCGCCGTAGGTGTGCTCGCGCCAGATGCGCCGCTGCCCGAGGTGCACCGCGCGGTCCCGCAGCTCCCGTGAGCGCACCAGGGCACGGACGGTGTCCGCGGCCTCGGCCCGGGTGGTGACGGTGAAGACCTCGTCCGGGGCGAAGAGCTCGCCGGCCGCGGCGCCGGGTGCCGTGACGACCGGGGTGCCGCACGCGGTGAGCTCGAAGACCCGGCGCGGGCACATGCTCGGCGAGCCCACCACCGAGCTCACGTTGAGGAACACCTTGTAGTCGCGGTACGCCGTGAGCATCTGCGGGTAGTCGAGCGAGCCGACGACGCGCGACGCGTACGGCTCCGGGAACTCGTACCGGTCGTCCTGCCCGCGGAACCGCGAGAAGATCTCGAGCCCGGTCGTGAGGCGCGGCGATGCGTCCAGCGCGCCGCCCAGCAGCATCTCCGCCTGCGCCCGGCGCTCGGGGTACTTGTGCGCGAACCACGTGCCCGCGAACGCGACGTCGCGCCGCGGCCCGGCGCCGTGCGTCCGGACCGGGTTGTGGATCGCCGGCTGCGCGGCGAACTCGAGCACCCCGACGCGGTCGTGCCCCAGCCGCTCGCGGTACGCGCCGACGCGGCCGACGTCGGTCGTGTAGACGTGGTCGAACAGAGCGGCCGTGGGGAGGAAGTCCTCGAAGTGGGCCGGGTCCTCCTTGTTCCAGAAGACCGTGGGAACGCCGCGCTCCCGGGCGGCGTCGAGCAGCTCGACGACCGCGGGCCGTGGCGCGGACGGGCCGGTGAGGTGGTACCGCCACGCGCCGCCGTTCCCGTGCCAGGCGGACTCCACGAACACCAGGTCCAGGCCGTCGAGCTGCGCGCGCCAGGACGCGGGGTCGAGCGGCACCTGCTCCCACTCGTACCCGAGCGCCAGACGCGAGAACTCGTCGAGCACGACGCCCACCCGCAGCGGCCGCCCCGGTCCGTGACGGGGCAGCGGCCAGGGGTCGTACGTCAGGCCGTCCCGGCTCGGGCGGGCCGCGGCGGACGTCCGGTCGCCGGCGGCGCGCCGCCGGCGCACGTACCGGCGCAGCTGCGCCGGCCCCCCGCGCCGCAGGTGCCACGCGGCCGTCCGCACGGCCGCCAGCGACCACCGGGGGGCGCGAGCGGGTATGCGGGCCGTCCTCGTTCGGGGTCACCGCACGACGACCTGGCGAGGTCTGCGCCGAGGCCGAGCGGTCGCTCCGACCTCGGCGCCGGC
>NZ_JBHUWC010000039.1:0-24760 GCF_042670225.1 Isoptericola sp. NPDC057191
GAAGTGGGCCAAGGTCCCGCTCACAGCGGTGGAGGTGGTCAGCCCTCGGTGGACTCGGCGGCCTCGGTGGTCTCCTCGGCGGCCTCGCCCTCCTCGGCCTCGTCGGCGACCTCGCCACGCGGCTCGGAGACGGCGACGACGGCGGCGTCCGGGTCGGTGAGCAGCGTCGCGCCCTCGGGCAGGGCGATCTCGCCGGCGGTGACGTGCGAGCCGGCCTCGAGGCCCTCGATCGAGACCTCGACCGACTCGGGCAGGTTGGTGGCGAGCGCCTCGACCGACAGGGTCTGCGCCTCGACGAAGTGGATGGTGCCGGGGGCCGACTCGCCCACGACGTTCACGGTGACGTCGACGGCGATCTTCTCGCCGCGCTTCACGAGGAGCAGGTCGATGTGCTCGATGGTGCCGCGGACGGCGTCACGCTGGATGTCCTTGACGACGGCCATCTCGGAGACGTCGTCCAGCTCGATGGTGAACAGCGCGTTGGAGTGACGCACGGCGAGCATGGTCTCGTGGCCCGGCAGCGTGATGTGCAGCGGGTCGGTGCCGTGCCCGTACAGGACGGCGGGGATCTTGTTCTCACGACGGATGCGGCGGGCGGCGCCCTTGCCGAACTCGGTGCGGGCCTCGGCGGCGAGCTTGATGTCGGACACGTGGATCACTCCTGGGATGTCTGTGCGTGCCGATGGCCAGAGGGAGCCGTCGGCTGTCCACGAGGCGTGTGGTCCCCGCGAACTGCGGTTGCGTCGGCGTGGGACACGTGACGGACGCGATCGAGAGCGCGCCGTGGGGGCACCAACGAGAATGGTGCACCGACAGCCGCCCAGTCGATCACGGAAATCCGACGGATCCTGCTCTGAGGGTGGCGGCCTGGTCGCAGTGCTGAACCTGCACGACCCTGCGTGACCGGCGCCCGTCAGACGTCCCTCGCCGAGGCAACCGGACGAGTATAGCCTCCCTCAGGGCCGGGCGTGCTCGCCCGAGCGGTCGCGAGACCCCCCGCGGGCTCCCGCCGACCCGCGCGGGCGGTAGACCACCTGCGCCTGGAAGACGAAGCGCACGACGAACGCCACGAGGATGAGCACCGCCTGCACCACCTCGGGGTGCGGCGCCGCCTGCTCGACGATCCACCACAGCAGCAGCGTGCGGACCACGGCCTCGGTGCCGTTGAAGGCGAAGGACCGCACGAACCGGCCCCAGAAGCCGTGAGCACCGTCACGCAGGTCGGCGAAGACGAACCGCTCCTGCAGCAGGAAGTTGAGGACGATCGTCACCGCGTTCGCCACGATCACGGCGGGCAGGTAGTGGATGCCGGCAGCCTGCATGGCGGCGAGGATCGCCAGGTTGAGCACGGCGCCGGCGCCGCCGATGAGCGCGAACGGCGAGAGCCGCCCGAACCGCAGCAGGGTGAGCTGCTGCACGTACCGCAGCCCGTTCGCGACGGTGGCCTTGGACCGCCCCGCGAACCGCTCGCCGAACACGAACGGCTCCTCGACGACGACGAGCCGCTGCCGCGCGAGGATCTCCAGCAGGATCTTGAACCCCCGCGGCTGGAGCGCGTCGAGGTCGACCGCGCCCTGACGCACCACGAAGAAGCCCGTCATCGGGTCGGACACGTCGCGCAGCTTCACGGGGAACATCGACCGGGCCAGCAGCCCGGAGGCCTTCGAGACCCAGCGCCGGTAGCGGCCGTCGAGCCCGCCGGCGTCCCCGCGGCCGGTGTACCGGGAGGCGACGACGACGTCCGCGCCCGTCTCGCCGGCGGTGGCGAGCAGGACGGGCACCATCTCCGGCGGGTGCTGCAGGTCGCCGTCCATCACGACGACGCGCTCGCCGGCGGCGGCCTGCAGGCCGGCCACGACGGCGCCGGACAGCCCGCCGTCGGGTGCCGCGCGGTGCAGCAGCCGCACCGGCAGCTCGGACCCCGCGGCCACGCGCTCGATCTCGGCGGGGGTGTCGTCGGTGGAGTCGTCGACGAAGAGCACCTCGACGCCGCCGGGCACGACGCCGCCGCCGAGCGCGGCGGTCAGCCGGCGCACCAGCTCCGCGACGTTCGGACCCTCGTTGTAGGTGGGGACCAGCACGGTCACGTCCACGGGCGTCTCCATCGTCCGCACAGCCTACGACCCCGGCCTGACTGGCTCGTGAGAGTCACGAACTATGACGATCACGCTCGCCACAACTGGTGAATACGCCTAGAATACTCGGCAAAAGATCAGGGGGAGCAACGATGCCTGGGTACAAGATCGACCGACAGGTCCACGAGTTCGGCGAGCACGTGCGCGGGTGGCGCATGGTCCTGGGCCTGACGGCGCAGCAGGTGGCCGAGCGGGCCGACATCACGCGCGACACCCTCCGCAAGATCGAGACCGGGGACCCGAGCGTGAGCTTTCGCTCCGTCGCGCAGGTGCTGCGCGCGCTGGGCGTGCTGGACACCGCCGTCGACGCGGTGGACCCGCTACGCAGCGACATCGGCCGCCTGCGTGCCGGGAACCTGACGAAGAAGCGCGCCCGATGACCACCGTCGAGGTCTTCGTCGACGAGGACGGGCGGACCACAGCGGTCGGCAGGGCGCACTTCACCCGGACGCGAGGACAGATCTCCACCACGTTCCTCTACGACCCGGACTACCTCACGGGCAGCGGAACCGTCGTCGACCCCGCGCTGCCGCTGGTGTCCGGGGCACAGCACCAGGTCGGCCTCGTCCGGGCCTTCGCCGACAGCGCTCCCGACCGTTGGGGGCGGAACCTGGTCGAGAAGGCGGAGCGGGCGCGCGCCCGCAAGGAGAACAGAGCGCCGAGAAGGCTCGACGACGTCGACTTCCTGCTCGGGGTCAGCGACGACACCCGCCAGGGCGCGCTGCGATACCGCCTGCCCGGGCAGCAGGACTTCCTCGGCGGACCCTCGAGCGTTCCCCAGCTCATCTCGCTGCCGGAGCTCCTGCGCGCCTCCGACGAGCTGGCGTCCGACGACGACCCGTCCCGTGCCGTCAAACAGCTCCTCGACACGGGGACGACGGGTCTGGGCGGAGCGCGGCCCAAGGCATCGGTGCGGCTCGAGGACGGCAGCCTGGCGATCGCGAAGTTCCCGCACTCCAGCGACGGCTGGGACGTCATGGCCTGGGAGGCGACGACGCTCGACCTCCTGGAGAACGCGGGGATACGCGCGCCACAACGCCGCCTGACGCGCGTGGGAGAGCGCAGCGTGCTGATCCTGCGCAGGTTCGACAGAGGCCGCGCCGGCGACCGTATCGGCTACATCAGCGCCATGACCGCGACAGGCTCGTCCGACGGCCAGCGTCGTGACTACGCCGACATCGCCGAGGCGATCCGTGACCTGTCTCTGTCACCGCGTCGGGACCATCACGAGCTCTTCGACCGCGTCGTCGCGAGCGTCGCCCTCGGCAACACGGACGACCACCTTCGTAACCACGGCTTCCTCGCCGACCGCGGTTCGTGGACGCTGAGCCCCGTGTTCGACGTGAACCCGAACCCCGACCCGTTCAGGGCGCGCTCGACCTCGGTCATGGGTGCCGACGCGCCACCCGACGAGGTGGACGGCCTGCTGGCCCTCGCCGAGGAGTGCAGCCTGACGGTCGACCAGGCACGGGAGCGGATGGCCCGCACCGCGTCCGCGCTCGCGGGCTGGCGGGACCAGGCGCGGAAGCATCAGGTCGGCGAGCACGAGATCGCCATGATGGCCGAGTCGGTCGAGCCGCGTCTGGAGGCGGTCGCAAGGGCGGCCTGACGACAGAGCGCGGGGCGCGACGACGGCTCGTCGCACCCCGCGCTCCACGGAGAGGGCCTGGTCAGGCGTTGCCGTCGAACAGGCTCGTCACGGAGCCGTCGTCGAAGACCTCACGGATCGCGCGCGCGACGAGCGGCGCGATGGACAGCACGGTGAGCTTGTCGAACCGCTTCTCGGCGGCGATCGGCAGCGTGTCGGTCACCACCACCTCGGTGGCGCCGCACTCCTGCAGGCGCTGCGCGGCGGGGTCGGACAGCACGCCGTGGGTCGCCGCGACGGTCACGGACCGGGCGCCGGCCTCCATGACCACCTTGACGGCCTCGGCGATGGTGCCGCCGGTGTCGATGAGGTCGTCGACGAGCACGCAGTCGCGCCCCTCGACCTCGCCGACCACACGGTTGGCGACGGCCTGGTTGGGGCGCGTGACGTCGCGCGTCTTGTGCACGAACGCCAGCGGGCAGCCGCCCAGCTTGGCGGCCCACTGCTCGGCCACGCGGATGCGGCCGGCGTCCGGCGAGACGACGGCGACGTTGGCGAGGTCCACGCGGGTGCGCACGTAGTCGACGAGGACGGGCATGGCCCACAGGTGGTCGACCGGACCGTCGAAGAAGCCCTGGATCTGCGGCGTGTGCAGGTCCACGCTGAGGATGCGGTCGGCGCCCGCGGTCTTCAGCATGTCGGCCACGAGGCGGGCCGAGATGGGCTCGCGCCCGCGGCTCTTCTTGTCCTGGCGGGCGTACGCGTAGAACGGCGCGACGGCGGTCACGGACCGTGCCGAGCCGCGCTTGGCGGCGTCCACCATGAGCAGCTGCTCCATGAGCCACTGGTTCACCGGCGCGGTGTGGCTCTGCAGCAGGAAGATGTCGCTGCCGCGGACGGACTCGCTGAAGCGCACGTACGTCTCGCTGTTCGCGAAGTCGTACGCCGAGACGGGCAGCAGCTCGATGCCGAGCTCCTTCGCCACCGCCTCCGCGAGCTCCGGGTGCGCCCGCCCGGAGGCGAGGACCAGGGTGCGCTCTCCGGTTCCGGGGATGAAGTTGTTCATCGCTGCGTGCTTCCTTCGGTCGGGTCGGAACTGTCGCCGGCGGGGGCGGTGGCGTCGTCTGCGGGCGGCACCACGGGGATGGCACCCGTGAGGGCATTGTGGGCGGCGAGCTGCTGCTGCGCCTGCGCGCCGAGCTGCTGGTCCGCGGACGCGCTGCCGGCGGCGCCGGCGCGGGCGGCGGCCTCGGCGGCCGGGGTGCCCGGCCAGCGGCGGTCGACCCAGCCCTCGATGTTGCGCTGCTGCGAACGCGCGACGCCGAGCGCACCGGCCGGCACGTCCTTCACGATGACGGAGCCCGCGGCCGTGTACGCGCCGTCGCCCACGGAGACCGGCGCGACGAACATGTTGTCCGCGCCCGTCTTCGCGTACGAGCCGATCACCGTGCGGTGCTTCTTGACGCCGTCGTAGTTCACGGTGACGGAGGCGGCACCGATGTTCGTGTGCTCGCCGATCGTCGCGTCGCCCACGTACGACAGGTGCGGCACCTTCGAGCCCTCGCCGATCTGCGCGTTCTTCGTCTCCACGAAGGTGCCGATCTTGCCCTTCGTGGCCAGCTCGGTGCCGGGGCGGAGGTAGGCGAACGGCCCCACCGACGCGTGGGGGCCGATCACGGACAGCGAGCCGTGCGTGCGCACGACCGTCGCGCCCGGGCCGACCTCGACGTCCCGCAGCGTGGTGTCGGGCCCGATCGTCGCGCCGGACTCCACCTTCGTGGCGCCGTGCAGCTGGGTGCCCGGCAGCAGCGTGACGTCGGGCGCGAGCTCGACGTCGACGTCCACCCAGGTGGTCGCGGGGTCGACGACCGTCACGCCCGCCTGCATCCACTCGACCAGGACCCGCCGGTTGAGCTCCGCGCCGAGGGTCGCGAGCGCCACCCGGTCGTTGACGCCCTCGACGAGCATCGGGTCGTCGCTGAGCACGGCGCGCACGGCGCCGCCCTCGGCCCGTGCCGACTCGACGACGTCCGTGAGGTACACCTCGCCCTGCGCGTTGTCGGTGCCGAGCCCGGCCAGGCCGCGCCGCAGCACGGCGGCGTCGAAGACGTAGACGGAGCTGTTGATCTCGCGGATCGCGCGCTGCTCGGGCGTCGCGTCCTTGTGCTCGACGATCGCGAGCACGTCGCCCGACCCGGTCTCGCGCACGATGCGGCCGTAGCCGGTGGCGTCCTCGACCTCGGTCGTGAGGATGGTGACCGCGTTGCCGTCCGCGTGGTGGGCGGCGAGCAGCTCCGCGAGCGTGGCGCCGTCGAGCAGCGGGATGTCGCCGGCGAGGACGACGACCGCGCCGTCGAGCCCGTCGCCGAGGGGGTGCTCCCCACCGTCGAGATGCTCGTCGTGCAGGTCGTCGGCGTGCGCCAGCGCGGCCGCACGGCCGGCGTGGGCGCGGGCGTCCAGCGCGTCGAGCGCGCACTGCACGGCGCGTCCGGTGCCGGGGATCTCGTCCTGGTCGACGACGAGCGCCGTGGGGTCGAGCTCCAGCGCCGCCGTCGCGACGAGCTCCCGCTCGTGCCGCACGACCACGGCGACGTGCTGCGGGGACAGCTCTGTCGCGGCCGTCATCACGTGCCCGAGCAGCGTGCGCCCGCCGATGGCGTGCAGCATCTTCGGCGTCGCGGACCTCATGCGGGTGCCCTGCCCTGCGGCGAGGACGACGACGGCCGCCGGACTGGGGGTAGAGGGTGCCTCGGTCGAACCTGCAGCGGTCGAGCCTGTCGAGACCACGAGTGCTCCGTCTCTCTCGGGGTGTGCTTCGTCGGTGGTGCACGCGCTCCGCCCCCAGGACTCGAACCTGGACCAAAGGCACCAAAAACCTCTGTGCTGCCGATTACACCAAGGCGGATCGGGTCCCGGGCCGGTGCACGCAGCAGGCGCGGCACCGTCGGGCGTCCGTCCTCAGTCTGCCAGGTCCGCAGCACCGCCCCCGCACGTCGCGGGGCCGTCGACGCCGACCGCGGCGTGGCACGCACCACATCTCGCAGGACGGCCTGGTGGTGTGGCGGACGTTCCTCGACGAGCGACCTCCTCGCTTCCGGGTGGCCCGCCCGGCACAATGAGCCCATGCCCTCCGATCCCCGAGCGCCCAAGCGTCCGCCGCGCGCCCGGATGACGGCCAGCCAGCGGCGCGAGCAGCTGATCGAGGTCAGTCGCGGCCTGTTCGCCGAGAAGGGCTTCGAGGGCACCAGCGTCGAGGAGATCGCGGCGCGCGCCGAGGTGTCCAAGCCGGTGGTCTACGAGCACTTCGGGGGCAAGGAGGGCATCTACGCCGTCGTCGTCGACCGCGAGGTGCGCGCGCTGACCTCCGCGCTGACGGGCGCCCTCGAGGAGGGTGGCCATCCCAAGGTGCTGGTCGAGCGCACGGCGCTGGCGCTGCTCGGGTACATCGAGGCGTCGGAGGACGGGTTCCGCATCCTGGTGCGCGACTCCCCCGTCGCCCAGGCCACCGGCACGTTCTCCAGCCTGATCGGGGACGTCGCCACCCTGGTCGAGCACATCCTCGGCGACCAGTTCAAGGCGAACGGGCTGGACCCGAAGGCGGCGCCGCTGTACGCGCAGATGCTCGTGGGCATGGTCGCCCTCACCGGCCAGTACTGGCTCGACGCCCGTCGCCCCGGCAAGGCCGAGGTGGCGGCCCACCTGGTGAACCTTGCGTGGAACGGGCTGTCCGGCATGGTCAAGAAGCCCGAGCTCACCCGGTCCCGCTGAGCCGTTCGGCTCATCGAGCGTGACCGACGACGTGGTCGAGCAGCCGGTCGACGACGGCGAGCGCGGTCTCCCCGTCCACGTACCCGGCAAGGATCCCTTGCGTCAGGCCGGCGGCCGACGCGAGCACCAGCTCCGCGTCCAGGCGGGCCGGGTCGTCCGCGCCTGAGCCCGGCCCTGAGCCCGGCCCCGTGCCCCCGCCGTCGCCCCGCGCCCGCAGCACCTGCCCCGCGACGAGGTCGACGAGCGCCCGCGGGGCACCGCGCAGATCCTCTGACGTGACGGCCTCGTTCGTCAGGGCCGCGGCGTGGAAGGCGGCCAGGACGACGGCGTCCGCGCGGCGGGCGCCGTCGAGCGGGAGGAGCGCGGCGAGCACGGCGCGCAGGACGGCGCGGGGCGGGGGCATCGGGGCTGCGGCGTCCCCGGCGACGCCGCCGGGCTCCCCGACGCCGAACCGCGCGGCCGACCCCTCGATCACCGCGCGGTGCGTCGCGACGAGCAGCCCGTGCTTGTTCCCGAAGTAGTACTGCACGAGCCGCACGGAGACGCCGGACTCGGCGGCGACGGCCTGGAACGTGGCCGCCTCCAGCCCGTCGCGCGCGACGACGCGGCGGCAGGCGTCGGTGATCTGGCGGCGGCGCTGGTCGTGGTCCACCCGTCGTGGCACGGGCTCTCCCTCTCGGTCGTCCTCGGCGGTCGCCGTTGATGATACGTGCGTACCATTTTGATGGTACGGTCATACCATCAACCGCGCACCAGGAGGTCCGATGCCGTCGACAGGCCGCTTCACCAGCGAGGCCGCACGCAGCGCGTACGAGACGGCGTACCGCGACCTCGAGGCGCTCTGGCCGCTGCCGTCGGAGGACGTCCGGGTCGAGACCGCCTACGGCCCCACGCACGTGCGCCGTTCCGGCGCCGGCAGCCGGACGCCGCTGGTCCTCCTGCACGGCCTGAACGGCACCGGCCTGAGCTGGCACGGCGTCGTGCCCGCCCTGGCTGCCGACCGCGTCGTCTACGCTCCCGACGTCGTCGGCACGGCCGGGCGCAGCGAGCAGACGTCGCCGCTGACCTCGGCCGACGACTACGCCGCGTGGGGCGCCCAGCTGCTCCAGGGCCTCGGGCTGCAGCGCGCGCACGTGCTCGGCTACTCCGAGGGCGCGTGGTTCGCCGCGCTGCTGGCCTCCCGCGCGACCGACCGGGTGGGCGCGCTCGTCCTCGGCGAGGGCATCACCGCGCTGGTCAGGCCCGACCGGAAGGTCGTCTCGCGGATGGTCCGCGCCGCCGCCCTCCCGACGGCGCGCAACCTCGCCCGCCTCGACGAGTGGCTGAACCCCGGCGTCACCCTGACCGACGCGGACCGCGCGCTCGCCCGCGCGGCCATGCGCTACCGCCGTCGGACGCCGTGGCCGAGCCCCCTGCCCGACGAGCGGCTGCGCGCGATCACCGCCCCGACCCTGGCGTGCTTCGGCGCGGACACCAGGCTCGGCGACCCGGTCGCCGCGGGCCGTCGCGTCACCGAGCACGTGCGCGACTCCCGCGTCGAGCTGGTGGCCGGCGGCGGCCACGGCGTCCTGTGGCAGCTCCCCGACCGGGTGCTCCCGCTGGTGGACGAGTTCCTGCGCGCCCACGACTGAGCACCTGTCAGGACCACGGGCGCGGATGTCGTGCCGTGGCCCTGACAGGCCGCCCGTCACTTGCCGTCGAGGTACCCGTTCGCGTTGATGACGTACTTCGTCGCGGCACCGGCGTCGAACTCGGCGTAGCTCTGCGGAGCCTGGTCGAGGGTGATCGCCTTCGCGTTGACGTTCTTCGCGATCTGCACGCGGTCGTGCAGGATCGCCTGCATCAGGCCGCGGTGGTACTTCATCACCGGGCACTGACCGGTGGTGAACGCGAGCGACTTCGCCCAGCCCGTGCCGAGGCTGAGCGACAGCGACCCCTTCTTCGCCGCCTCGTCGATGCCGCCCGGGTCCCCCGTGACGTACAGCCCCGGGATGCCCAGCGCACCGCCCGCGGCGGTGATCTCCATCAGCGAGTTGAGCACGGTCGCCGGCGCCTCGTGCCCCGAGTCCGACCCGTGCCCCTTGGCCTCGAAGCCGACGGCGTCGATGCCGCAGTCCACCTCCGGGACACCGAGGATCTGCTCGATCTGCTCGGCCGGCCCGCCCTTCGTCAGGTCGACGGTCTCGCAGCCGAACGACCGCGCCTGCTGCAGCCGGTCGGCGTTCATGTCCCCGACGATCACGGCCGCCGCCCCCAGCAGCAGGGCACCCGTCGCGGCGGCGAGCCCGACCGGCCCGGCGCCCGCGACGTACACCGTGGAGCCGACCCCCACGCCGGCGGTCACGGCGCCGTGGAACCCGGTCGGGAAGATGTCGGACAGCATCGTCAGGTCCATGATCTTCTCGAGCGCCTGGTCCTTGTCCGGGAACTTCAGCAGGTTCCAGTCGGCGTACGGGACCAGCACGTAGTTCGCCTGCCCGCCGACCCAGCCGCCCATGTCGACGTAGCCGTACGCGCTGCCCGGCCGGTCCGGGTTCACGTTCTGGCAGATGCCGGTCTTGCGCTCCTTGCAGTTCCTGCACCGGCCGCACGCGATGTTGAACGGCACCGAGACGATGTCGCCCACCTTGATGAACTCGACGTCCCGGCCCGTCTCCACGACCTCGCCGGTGATCTCGTGCCCGAGCACGAGGTCGGGCGGTGCCGTGGTCCTGCCCCGGACCATGTGCTGGTCCGACCCGCAGATGTTCGTCGCGACGGTCTTGACGATCACGCCGTGCGGCACCTGTCGGCCGATGTTCGCGGGGTTCACCCCGGGCCCGTCCTTGAGCTCGAACGTCGGGTAGTCGATGTCGATGACCTCGACCTGGCCCGGTCCTTTGTAAGCGACCGCGCGGTTGCTGTCTGCCATGGTGCTCCTCCTCGAACACGGCCGGCCCGGGCTGGGCCGGCCCTTCGACCGTAGGCACGGTCGGCCCCGCTCGGCAGGTCGGGCGGCGAGCTCGTGGCCGGATCGGGCGTGCGCCGTTGTGCCGGAGGGCGCGGTCTGCTAGGCCTGCAGGTATGACCCGCGTCACCGTCCGACGCCGCGTCAGGCGCGTCACCATCGGCGGGCGCACCACGCGCCGCGAGGACCTGCTCGCCGGCGAGGAGCCCCTGGAGATCCGCGTGGGCGGCCGCTCGCTGGCCGTCACGATGCGCACCCCCGGGCACGACGTCGAGCTCGCGACCGGCTTCCTCGTGTCGGAGGGAGTCGTGACCGACGGCGGCCAGGTCGCCGCCGCGCGGTACTGCGCGGGCACCCCGGGGGTGGCGGCCGAGAACTCCTACAACGTGCTCGACGTCGCGCTCGCTGCGGGCGTCGCCCCACCGGACCCGGCCCTCGCCCGGGAGTTCTTCACCTCCAGCGCGTGCGGGCTGTGCGGCAAGGCGTCGGTGGACGCCGTGCGCACGCGCAGCGCGTTCGACGTGGCCGACGACCCGGTGCGCGTGGACGCGGCGCTGCTCGCCGCCCTCCCCGGCCGCCTCCGCGCGGCGCAGGACGTCTTCGCCCGGACCGGCGGCCTGCACGCCGCCGGGCTGTTCGACGCCGGGACCGGCGAGGCGCTCGTGGTGCGCGAGGACGTGGGCCGGCACAACGCCGTCGACAAGGTGGTCGGGTGGGCCGCCGCCGCGGGGCTGCTGCCGCTGCGGGGCAGGGTGCTCGTCGTGTCGGGCCGGGCCAGCTTCGAGCTGACGCAGAAGGCCGTCATGGCGGGGGTGCCCGTGCTCGCGGCGGTGTCCGCGCCGTCGTCCCTGGCGGCCGAGCTCGCGGACGACGCCGGACTGACCCTCGTGGGCTTCGTCCGGGACCCCACGCTCGTGGTCTACGCCGGCGGGGAACGCGTCGTCGAGGACGTCGAGGACCACCCGTCGCGCGACGCCGCGACGCCGCACCGCAGAGGGGACGCCGCATGAGCACCCAGCAGCCCGAGGAGACCCGGCCCGACGGCGGCGAGCCGCAGGAGCCGCAGCCCACCGGGACCCGGCCGCCGAAGGACTGGGCCGCGGGGGTGCCCGGAATCATGCACGCCCTCACGCCGGCGCTGCGCGGGATGGGCGCCCGCAGGACGGCGAAGCTGCTGCTGTCGATGAACCACCAGCAGGGTTTCGACTGCATGAGCTGCGCCTGGCCCGACCCGGACCGGCGCAAGCCAGCGGAGTTCTGCGAGAACGGGGCCAAGGCGGTCACGTGGGAGGCGACGCCGCTCGTCGTCGAGCCCGCGTTCTGGCAGGAGCATCCCGTCTCCGACCTACGCACCCGGACCGAGCACTGGCTCGGGCAGCAGGGCCGGCTCGTCGAGCCCGTGCACAAGGCCGCAGGCTCGGACCACTACGTGCCGGTCTCGTGGGACGAGGCGTTCGCGATCCTCGCCGACCGGCTGACCGGCCTCGCCTCCCCCGACGAGGCGTCGTTCTACACGAGCGGGCGCACGTCGAACGAGGCCGCGTTCGTCTACCAGCTGTTCGTGCGCGCCTTCGGCACGAACAACCTGCCCGACTGCTCCAACATGTGCCACGAGTCCACGGGCGCGGCGCTGGGCGAGACGATCGGCGTCGGGAAGGCGACGATCACCTACGACGACTTCGCCCTGGCCGACCTCATCGTGATCATGGGCCAGAACCCGGGCACCAACCACCCGCGCATGCTCACCGCGCTCGAGGAGGCCAAGCAGAACGGGGCGAGCATCGTCGCGGTGAACCCGCTGCCCGAGGCCGGGCTGAAGCGCTACAAGAACCCGCAGACGGTGCGCGGGCTGGCCGGGCGAGGCACAGAGCTCGCCGACCAGTTCCTGCAGATCCGCCTCGGCGGCGACATGGCCCTGCTGCAGGCCGTGTCGAAGCGGGTGCTCGACGCCGAGGCCGCGGCGCCGGGGACCGTGCTTGACCATGCCTTCCTCACCGAGCACGCCACCGGGCTCGAGGAGCTCGCCGCGCACCTGGCCGACCTGGACGAGGAGGCCGTGCTCGCCGCGACAGGCCTCACGAGCGCCGAGATCGACGAGCTCGCCGACCGCTACCTCCGCGCCGAGCGCGTCATCGTCACCTGGGCGATGGGTCTCACGCAGCACACGAAGGCCGTCCCGACGATCAAGGAGATCGTCAACCTGCTGCTCCTGCGGGGGAACATCGGACGGCCGGGGGCCGGGGCGTCGCCGATCCGCGGGCACTCGAACGTGCAGGGCGACCGCACGATGGGCATCTGGGAGCAGATGCCGGACAGCTTCCTCGACGCCCTCGACGCGGAGTTCGGCATCGCCTCCCCCCGGGCGTACGGGCTCGACGCCGTGGGCACGGTCGAGGCGATGGCGACCGGGCGGGTGCGGGTGCTCGTCGCGCTGGGCGGCAACCTCGTCGGGGCGATCTCCGACACCGTCGCGGCGGAGCAGGCCGTCGCGCACACCGACCTCAGCGTGCAGATCTCCACCAAGCTGAACCGCTCGCACGCCGTCGTCGGGCGCGAGGCGCTGATCCTGCCCACCCTCGGGCGCACGGAGATCGACCGGCAGGCGTCGGTCGAGCAGTTCGTGTCCGTCGAGGACACGGTGTGCGCGGTGCACGCCTCGAGCGGCAAGGTCGACCCCGTGGGGCCCCGGCTCCTGTCGGAGGTGGCGATCGTGACCCGCATGGCGCGCGCCGTCCTGACCGCGCGCGACGGCGACCCGGGACCCGTCGACTGGGCGGCGATGGAGCGCGACTACGACGTGATCCGCGACCACGTGGCCCGCGTGGTGCCCGGGTGCGAGGACTACAACGCCAAGATCCGCCGCGTCAGCGGGTTCCGCCTGCCGCACGGGCCGCGCGACTCCCGGACCTTCCCCACCGCCGACGGCAAGGCGCACCTGACCGTGAACGAGCTCGCGCCGGTGCACTGCCCGCCAGGGCGGCTGCTGCTGCAGACCATCCGCTCGCACGACCAGTTCAACACCACCATCTACCGCCGCGACGACCGGTACCGCGGCATCAAGGGGGGCCGCGCCGTCGTGCTCGTCAACCCCGAGGACCTCGCCGAGCTGGGGCTCGCGGACGGGGTCACCGTCGACGTCCACGGCGAGTACCACGACGGCGTGGACCGCGTGCTGCGCGGCCAGCGCGTCGTCGCCTACCCGACGGCCCGCGGGTGCGCCGCCGCGTACTTCCCGGAGGCGAACGTCCTCGTGCCCCTCGGCGCCACCGCCGAGACCAGCCGCACGCCCGTGTCCAAGGCCGTCGTCGTGCGCCTCGAGCCCGCCTGACCCCGAGCTAGTGCGGACCGTGCCGAGGTAGTCGGGGACGTGCCGAGGTAGTGCGGACCGTGCCGAGGTAGTGCGGACCGTGCCGAGGTAGTTCACACTCGTCAAGATTCTTGACGTCGAGAGACCAGAGTAGTCTCGGCGCATGGATGTGGAGGCACGGTCCGACGAGGTCGACCGGATCGTCGACGCGTGGCGCCGCGAGCGCCCGGACCTGGACGTCGAGCCGCTGACGGTGTTCTCCCGGGTCAGCCGGCTCGCCCGGCACCTGGACCGCGCGCGGCGTGGCGCGTTCGCGCGGCACGACCTGGAGACGTGGGAGTTCGACGTCCTGTCCGCGCTGCGCCGGGCGGGCGAGCCGTACCGCCTGTCGCCCGGCGTGCTCGTCGCGCAGACGCTCGTCACCAGCGGCACCATGACCAACCGCATCGACCGGCTCGAGGAGCGGGGCCTCGTCGAGCGGCACCGCGCGCCGTCCGACCGCCGCGGCGTGCTGGTGCAGCTCACCGCTGCAGGCCGCCAGCGGGTGGACGCGGCCATGAGCGACCTGCTCGACGTCGAGGCCCGCGTCCTCGACGCGCTGCCGTCCGCCGTGCGGCCGCAGCTCGCGGCGCTGCTGCGCACCGTCGTCGCGCAGTTCGACGAGTGACCCGGCAGCCCTCCCCCTCCCTCGGGCACGACGACGGCGCGCGCACCGGGCTGCTGCTCGCGGCGCTGCTCCTGGTGGCGCTCAACCTGCGGGCGCCGATCACGTCGCTCCCGCCGGTGGTCGACCAGGTCGCGGCCGGGCTGGGTCTGACGCCCACGGGCGCGGGCCTGCTCACCTCGGTGCCGGTGCTGTGCTTCGCGCTGTGCACGCCGCTGGCGTCGGTGCTGGTGGCGCGACTGGGCCCGGAGCTCGCGCTGGGGGCGTCGCTGGCGGGCATCCTCGCCGGCACCGTGCTGCGCTCGGCGGGCACGGTGCCCGCCGCGCTCGTCGGGACGGCGGTGCTGGGCGTCGCCATCTCGGTCGGCAACGTGGCCGTCCCGGTCGTCATCACGCGCGACTTCCGGCGCCGGGCCGCCGCGGTGACCGGCGCGTACAGCGCGACGATGAACCTCGGCTCGACGTTCACCACCATGCTCACCGTGCCGCTCGCGGCAGCGTTCGGCTGGCAGTGGGCCCTGGCCGGCTGGGGCGTCCTCGCGGTGCTGGCGCTCGCGGCGTGGGTGCCGGCCGGCCGCGCCCTGGTCGCCCGGGGTCGCGCGGGTGTCCCCGCGGCCGCCGCGCGGGTGCGCCCGCCGTCGGCGCGGACGGAGCTGGCCGCCCTGGACCCGGCGACGCGCCGGAGCGTGCGACGGCTGGCGGTCCTGCTGTCCGTGGCGTTCGCCGGGCAGGCGAGCGGGTACTACGCGGTGACCGCGTGGCTGCCGGAGATCCTGCACGACCGGCTCGGCATGACGGCCGCCGGCGCGGGCGGTGCCGCAGGCCCGTTCCAGCTCTGCGCGGTAGCGGGGTCGTTCCTCGTGCCCGTCGGTCTGGCACGCGGCCTGTCCGCCCGGCAGGTCGCCGCCGGGCTGTCCCTGATGTGGCTCTCGCTCCCGGTGGGGCTGCTGGTCGCGCCCGACCTGTGGCTGCTCTGGGTGGGCGTGGCCGGCGCGGCACAGGGCGGCAACTTCACCGCCATCTTCACGCTCGTCGCGCAGCGCAGCCCCGGCGTGGCCGTGGCGCGGCGGACGTCCGCCGTCGTGCAGACCGCCGGCTACGCGTGCGCCGCCCTCGCGCCGACCACGATGGGTGCCGTGCACGAGGCGACCGGCGGGTGGACGGCACCGCTGCTCGTCGTCACGGGCGTGCTCGCCGTCATGGCCGCGGCGATGTGGGTGGCGTCCGGCCGCCCGCGTCACACCCTCTGACGGACGCCGGCCAGGGTCACCGCGAGCGCGCCGAGCGCCCGCAGGGACTCCTCCGCCTGCTGCTCGTCGTAGCCCCGCGTGCAGACGGCGACGACGAGGGCGTCCGGGCCGAGCTCGCCGACGAACGCGACGTCGTGCCGGATGCCGTCCACCCAGCCCGACTTGGACCCGAACGGCACGCCTGCGGGGACGGCGGCGGTGAGCTGCCGGTCGGTCTGGCGCGCGAGCAGCCCGAGCATCCACGAGGTCTGCTCCGGCCCCGCGAGCCGCCCGGTGACGACGGCGGACATCAGCGCCGCGAGGTCGCCCGCCGTGGTGCGGTGGGTCGCTCCCTGGGCCTCGGCCGCGAGGTCGCTGTACTTGCGCCCGACGACGCTCGCGACGGCGCCGGCGTCGGCCAGCGCGCGGTTCACGGCGTCGAGACCGACCAGCTCGATGACCAGGTTGGTCGCCTCGTTGGACGACACCACGATCATGCGGTCGACGACCTGGCCCACGGGCACGAGCGTGCCGGGGGCCGGCATGCCGGGGTCGAGGTCGTCGGGCTCGATGCGGTAGTCCGGGGCGCCCGGCACCTGGGAGCGGAACGTGTCGGTGCTGGTCACCTCCTGCTCCAGCGTGAGCGCCCCCGACTCCAGCGCGCGGGCTGCCGCGACCAGCACGGCCAGCTTCACGGTCGACGCCGCGTAGAACGGGGCGTCGGCGTCACGCTCGGCGAGCACCTCGCCGCCCGCCCGGCGCACCTGGTACGCGACGACGGGGACGCCGTCCGAGTGCGTGCCCGTGGACACCATCACCGCACCCCCGCATCGTTGTGAGCGGGACTTTGGCCCTGCTCGTCGGCGTGTCGAGGGCGTGTCTCCCGCTCACAGCGGTCGCGGACGACGGCGGCGAAGGCGGCGGCGAGCGCGCGGGCCTGCCGCTCGTTCTCCGGCGCCCGCTCGAGAGCCGCGGTGAGGAGCTCGTCGCGGTCGAAACCGAGCGCGGCCAGCTCGTCCGCGTCCCACGTGCCGATGCGCTCCGGTGCCGCCTCCGGGTGGAACTGCAGCCCCCACGCGACGTCTCCCACGCGGAAGGCCTGGACGCCGCACGCGTCGCTCGTCGCGAGGTGCACCGCCTCCGGCGGCAGGCCGGTGATGGAGTCCACGTGGCTCTCGATCATGCGCACCTCGCCCTCGTCGGCCAGCGGGCCGAGCGGGCCGAGCAGCGGGTCGTCCGCCGCGTCGTCGAGCAGCCGCACGGGGCACAGCCCCTTCTCCGTCTCGCCGGACCGACCCGTGACGGTGCCGCCCGTGACGTGCGCCAGGACCTGGCCGCCCAGGCAGATGCCCAGGACGGGCACGCCGACGGCCAGCGCCTCGGACACCAGCGCACGCTCGTGCGGCAGCCACGGGGCGCGGTCGTCCTCGTCGGGCAGCAGACCGCCACCCAGCAGGACGAGGCCGTCCACGCCGTCCGCCCCGACGAGCGCGGGCACCCGGTCGGCGAGGTCCGCGCCCTCCACCACGACGGCGGCGGCGCCCTCCTCCTCCAGCCAGGCGGGCAGGCGCCCGGGGCCGCTGGTCGGCGAGTTCTGCACGAGGACGACGGTCGGTCGGCGGTCTGGCACGGTCAGCGCTCCCTGCTCTCGGGCACGGTCTCGGGCACGTTCTCAGGCACGTTCTCAGCGGCGGCCTCAGGGGCGGTCTCGGGCACGTCCCCGCGCGCTCGTCCACGCGCAGGTTCCGGTGCGACGTCGCCCGGTGCGACGTCGCCCGGTGCGACGTCGTCCGCCGCGAGGCCTCCTGGCAAGGAGGTACGCGGCGACGAGGTGCCCGACGACGCGCCCGACGACGGCAGCGCGCCGAGCGCCGCGGCCTGCTCCGCGAAGTGGCACGCGGCCGCGTGCGGCGTGCCGGCGGCGTCGCGCCGCCCGAGGGGCACCAGCACCGGGTCCTCGGTGCGGCAGCGCTCGGGGACGGCCTCCTGGCCGTCGCCGGGCACGCCCTGCTCGGTGGCGAGCCGGTGGGCGAGCCAGCACCGCGTGTGGAAGCGGCAGCCCGACGGCGGGTCGGCGGGCGAGGGCGGGTCGCCCTCCAGCATGAGGTCGCGCTGGGCCGGCCGCGCCGTCGGGTCCGGCACGGGCACCGCCGACAGCAGGGCGCGCGTGTACGGGTGGTGCGCGTCGCCGTACACGGCCGGGCCGCCGCCCTCCTCGACGATGCGGCCGAGGTACATCACCGCGACCTCGTCGGCGATGTGCTGCACGACGGCCAGGTCGTGCGCGATGAACAGGTACGACAGCCCCAGCTCGTCCTGCAGGTCCTCCAGCAGGTTGATGACCTGGCCCTGCACGGACACGTCCAGCGCGGAGACGGGCTCGTCGCACACCAGGACCCGCGGCTTCACGGCCAGGGCCCGCGCGATGCCGACGCGCTGCCGCTGCCCGCCGGAGAACTGGTGCGGGTAGCGGTGCACGTGGTCCGGGTCGAGGCCCACGAGCTCCAGCAGCTCCGCGACGGCACGACGTCGGCCGCCCTTCGGGACCGCGTCGGGGTGGATGCGGAACGGCTCGGCCACGATCTCCCCCACCGACATCCGCGGGTTGAGCGACGTGTACGGATCCTGGAAGACCATCTGTACAGACCGGCGCAGCTCCCGACGGGCCGCCCGCGACATCCGCGACACGTCCTCGCCGTCCACCAGCACCTGGCCGCGCGTCGGCTTCTCGATGCCCACCAGGACGCGCGCCAGCGTGGACTTGCCCGACCCGGACTCCCCCACCAGTCCCAGCGTGCGGCCCCGCCGCAGGGTCAGCGACACCCCGTCGACGGCCTGCACGTGGCCGGTCGTGCGCTTGATGACGACACCCTGTCGCACCGGGTACGCCTTGGCGAGGTCGCGCACCTCGAGGACGACGTCGGACGACTCGGTCAGCTCAGGCACGGACGCCTCCCAGCAGCTCGGTGGCGAAGTGGCAGGCCGACGACCGCCCGGGGGCGACGACCTCCAGCGGCGGCACGTCGGTGCGGCACACGTCGCGGGCCATGTCGCACCGCGGGTGGAACGGGCAGCCCTCGGGCACCCGGCCCGGCGCGGGCGGGCGGCCCGGCACCACCGGCAGGCGTCCGCCGACGGCCCGGTCGCCGCCGCCGTCCAGCCGCGGCACCGAGCGCAGCAGCGCCCGCGTGTACGGGTGCCCGGGCGCCGCGTAGAGGTCGCGCACCGGCGCGTGCTCCACCGCCCGGCCCGCGTACATCACGGTGACGTCGTCGGCGACGCCGGCCACGACGCCGAGGTCGTGCGTGATGAGGACCAGCCCCATCTGCCGCTCCGCCTGGATCTCCGCGAGGAGGCGCAGCACCTGCGCCTGCACGGTGACGTCCAGCGCCGTCGTCGGCTCGTCCGCGATCAGCACGTCCGGGTCGAGGGCGAGCGCCGACGCGATCATCACGCGCTGCCGCATGCCCCCGGAGAACTGGTGCGGGTACTCGTCCACCCGCTGCGCCGCGTTCGGCACCTTCACGAGGTCGAGCAGCTCCATCGCACGACGGCGCGCGTCCCGGCGCGACGACCCGGTGCGGGCCCGCAACGACTCCGACAGCTGGTAACCCACCGTGTGCACCGGGTTGAGAGCCGCCAGCGCGTCCTGGAACACCATCGCGACGTGCGTGCCGTTGTGCGCACGGTGCTGGGTGGGCGACAGCGACAGCAGGTCCGTGCCGCGGTACCGCGCCGACCCGCCGACGACCCGCGCCGTCGGCGGCAGCAGCCCCATGACGGCGAGCGAGCTCACCGACTTGCCGCAGCCCGACTCCCCCACGAGCGCCAGGGTGCGCCCCGCCTCCACCCGGTAGCTGAGGCCGTCGACCGCGCGCACCGCGCCGTCGTCCGAGCGGAACTCGACCGCCAGGTCCTCCACCTCGAGCAGCACCGCGCCCGCCGAGCGCGGCCCGGTTGTGCCGTCCGTCGTCATGTCCACCGTCGTGTCCGTGATGCTCTCCGTCATGTCCGTCACCGGAGCCTCGGGTCGAGGGCGTCGCGCAGGGCGTCACCGAGGACGACGAGCGCCAGCACCGTGAGGATCAGGCACCCGAGCGGGATGAGCAGCAGGTACGGGTAGCCCCCGGTCACCCACTCCGCGCCGTTCGTGATCATGATCCCCCAGCTGATCGCCGGCGGCCGCACCCCGATGCCGAGGAACGCCAGCACGGCCTCCGCGCTGATCACCCCCGCGATCGCCGTCGGCACCAGCGCCGTCACCGGCCCGATCGCGTTGGGCAGCACGTGCCGCACCATCACCCGCAGGTCCGACGCGCCCAGCGCGCGCGCCGCCGTCACGTAGTCGAGGTTCTTCGCCTCGAGCACGCTCGCCCGCACATATCTGGCATACCCCATCCACCCGAACGTCGTCAGCACCAGCGCCGGGAGCAGGATGACGTCGAACGCCCCGCCGCCCACGTGCACGTTGCGGAACAACGACAGCAGCAGCAGCGCCGCCAGCAGCAGCGGGATCACGAGGAACACCTCGATGGTGCGGGACACCACCGAGTCCACCCACCCCAGGTAGTAGCCCGCGACCAGGCCGAGCACCACGCCGATCACCACCGACGCGCCCACCACCACGAACGCCAGCATCAGCGACGGTCGCGCCCCGTGGACCAGCTGCGCCAGCATGTCGCAGCCGTGCACGTCCGTGCCCAGCGGGTGCTCCGCCCCGACGCCCTGCGGCCGGATCTTCGAGTCGCCGATGAGGCATCGCTGCGGGTCCGTGCTGGTGAACAGCAGCGGGAACGCCGCCATCACGGCGAAGAAGACGACCACCAGGGCCGACACGACGACGTCAGGACGACGCCGCAACCGGCGCCAGGCGTCCCCGCCCAGCGACGCGGAGACGTCCACCTTCGGCGCATCCGGGGCGGCAGTGGCAGCGGTGGGCTCAGGCATATCGGATCCTCGGGTCCAGGGCGGCGTAAGCGATGTCGACCACCAGCATCACGACCACCGTCACCACGGCGAGGATCGTCACGACGCCGAGGACCAGGGCCACGTCCGCGCCGCGGACCGCGCTCCACAGCACGCCCCCCATGCCGTAGATGTTCATCATCCCCTCGGTGATGACGGCGCCCGCGAGCGCCTCGGTGAACGTCAGCCCGACAGCCGTCACGACCGGCACCGCAGAGTTGCGCATCACGTGGTGCACGACGACGTGCCGCTCCGTCAGGCCGCGCGAGCGCGCCGTGCGCACATGGTCGCCCGCGTACGACTCCAGCTGGCTCGCCCGCACCAGGCGGATGAACGCCGCCGACCCCGCCAGGCCCAGCAGGATGCCCGGCACCAGCAACGTGGCCCACGGATGGTCGTCGTCGAACGACGGCCGGAACCACAGCGCCGGCAGGCTCTCCGCGCCGAACGTCTCCGTCGCCCACTTGTTCAGGGGCACCGCGAACACGTACCGGTACACCAGCAGCAGCACGAAGATCGGGAACGCGTCGATCAGCACCGACGTCATGCGGATCCCGTGGTCCGTCGCCCGGCCGCGCCACCGCGCCGCCACCGTGCCCAGACCCAGGCCCAGCACGAACCACACGATCGTCACGATGAGGAACAGCTTCAGCGTGTTCGGCGCCGCCGTCGCGACGATGTCCGTCACGTCACGGCCGCGCAGGTTCGTGCCGAAGTCGCCTTGCGCGTACGAGCCCAGGCGCTCCACGAACGGCCCCAGGCACGGGTTGCCGGTCTGGTCGTAGCACGGGTCGTCGAGGCCGTAGCGGGCCTCCACCGCCGCGAGCTGCGACTTCGACGGCACGTGGTCGCCGAAGAACGCCAGCGCCGGGTTGCCGTTGAGCTGGATCGCGAACGTCGTGAGCAGGTGCAGCACGAACATCACGAGCAGCAGGGTGGCCACGCCCAGGAGGGTGCGGCGAAGGATGTAGCGGCCCATTCACTTTCTTTCCGTGCCGGGGGGTGGCGTGCCGGGGGCTGGGGTGTCGCGAGGCGCGCCATCCGCCTTCGCTCGTTCCTCGCTCGGCTCCCGCCAGGCCCGACCAGCCTCGCGACACCCCAGCCCCCGCCACGCTCTTGCTCCCTCCCGGTGACCGGCGACCTGGGCCGGCGGCCACCGGGAGGGTTCGATCTGAACCGTCAGCCGTTGGTGACCTCGAGGAGGCGCAGCTTGGGCTCACCGCTGAACGGGTCGAGGACCACGTTCGAGACGTTCTCGCTGTAGTACGTGGTGTTCTGCGCCACGAAGAGCGGGACCGTCGGGAAGTCGGCGGCCAGGATCTTCTCCGCCTCCTGGTACTTCGCGACCGCGTCGTCGAGGTTGGCCGCCTCGTCGCCGGCCTTGACGGCCGCCTCGAAGTCGGCGCTGTAGTACCCGAACTCCGTGTTGCCGTTCTTCGCGTCGCCGCTGGCGTACACGGGGGCGAGGTAGTTCTCGTTGAGCGGGTAGTCCGGGAACCAGTTGGCGCGGAACGGGCCGGAGAAGTCGCGCGCCGAGCGGCGGGCGAAGTAGTCCTCCGTCGGGTCCAGCTCGTACGGGATGCCGAGGGTCTCCTGGATGGAGTCGCCGACCGCCTTGAAGAGGGCCTGCTCCGTCTCGTCCTGGCCGAGGTGGATCGTCATCTTCTCGCCGTCGGGCCACCCGCCGGCCTTCGCCAGGGCTTCCTTGGCCGCGTCGGCGTCGAACGTGCACCACTCGCACGTGCCGCCGGTGCCACCCGGGACGACGTCCGGCACCACCCAGCTGTCCGCCGGGATCCGCTGGCCGGGCAGCAGGGCGTCGATGATGCCCTGCCGGTCGATGGCCATCGAGATCGCCTTGCGGAACTCGATGTCCTTCCACGGGCCGTCCTTGTACAGCGGGAAGCCGAGGTAGGTGAGCGCGGCGCCCGGCCCCTCGATGTACCGCTCCTGCAGGTCGGGGTCGTTCGCGGCGGCCGCGGTCTCCGCGGGCGGCGGGGTCGCGAAGTCGAGGTTGCCGGCCTGGAAGTCCGGCCAGTTGTCCTCGCCCGTGTACTCCGTCCACTCGATGGCGCCGTACTTCGGCGTCTCCTCGAGCGTGTAGTCGTCCCAGCGCTTGGCGGTGAGGTTCACGCCCTGGTCCCACTTCTCGACCTGGAACGGGCCGTTGCCGATCGGCTGCACCGCGCACGCGTCGATGTCGTCGAGGCACGCCTGGGCGATCGGGAAGAAGCCGGTGTAGCCGAGCATCGTGGAGAAGCCGGCGAACGGGCCGGTCAGCGTGACCTCGAGCGTCTGCGGGTCCACGACCTTCAGGCCGGACAGGGTGTCCGCCGTGGGCTCCGTGGTGACGTTGCCGTCGTCGTCCGTCTCGCCCTGCATGTCGTCGTACCCGGCGATGCGCTCGAAGAAGTAGTTGTTCGCCATCGCGTTCGGGCCGTAGGCCGCGTAGTTCCAGGCCCGCGCGAACGCGTCCGCGTCGACGGCCTCGCCGTTCTGGAACTTCAGGTCCGGCTTGATCTTGATCGTCCAGACCGTGTTGTCGTCGCTCTCGATGCTCTCCGCCACGTAGTTGTACGGCTCCGTGGTCTTCGGGTCGTACCGGACCAGCCCGTCGTACACGACGTCGAGCACGGAGATGTTGTCCCCGACGTTCGAGTCCATCGGCAGCAGCGTCTCGACGTCCTGCGACAGCGAGAGGTGCAGCGTCGCGTCCGCGTCGCTCCCCCCTCCACCACCGTCGCCGTTCCCGTCGTCGTTCCCGCCACCACCGGAACAGCTCGCCAGCACCAGCGTCACCGCCGTCGCAGCGGCTGCCACCGCAGCCCTTCGCCCCATCGTCACCGGCTTCTCCCCACGTCGTGGTCGCTCCGGGCGCCGTCGCCCTGCGTGTGTACACGTCGTCGTGCACGTCGTCGCGGTCCGGTTCGGCGGACGTACGACGGCGCTGCCGTGGAACATATCGCCATCACGGCCCTCGGTGGTGAAAATCACTGTTAAGGATCCGTAACGATCGGCGGCGAGCCCCGACGCCTCGCTGCCACCGGTCGGCAGTTCGGCCACCGAGCGGCAGTTCGAACTGCCGCGCCCGTCCGGAACTGCCGCCCAGAACCTGCCCCCAGGCCTCGGTCGTCCACAGGCGCGCTCGCGCGGCGCCTGGCCCGCTCGACGGCGCCCCACGCTGTCCGGATGACCGACGACCGACACCTCCTGATCGCCCGCGAGCACGACCCGACGGCTCTCCGGCGCGCGCTCGGCGCCGGCGCGATCTCGCGCGTGCGGCGCGGGGCCTACCGGACCGTGGCAGACGGCGGCCCGCCGGACGCCCGCACCCTCGCCCGGGACCGCATCGGCGCGGTGCACCGCCAGCTCGAGGCCGACCACGTCTTCAGCCACGAGAGCGCGGCCCTGCTGTGGGGCGTGCCGCTGTGGGAGGCGCCCACGACGACGCACGTGCTGCAGCGGTCCGGTGCGAGCTCCCGCTCGGCGCGCGACGTCGCGCGGCACCGCGGCCTGCCGCAGCGGTGGGTGGAGCTCGAGGGGCTGCCCGTGACCGACCTCGCGCGGACCGTCGTCGACTGCGTCACCACCCTGCATCCCCTGGAGGGGCTCGTCGTCGCCGACTGGGCGCTCGGCCACGGCCTCGACCGCGGTGAGGCGCTCGGCCTGCTGGGTGCTCGACGCCGCCGGAACGGGACGGCTCGGGGGCGGCTCGTCCTCGAGCTCGCCGAGGGCGCCGTCGACCCTCCGTGGGAGACCTGGCTGCGGTACGTGGCGCTGCGGGCCGGTCTGCCGCGCCCGCGCACGCAGTTCCGCGTCGAGACGCACGCCGGGCGGTTCTTCGTCGACCTCGCCTGGCTCGAGCACCGCGTGCTCGCCGAGTTCGACGGCCGGATCAAGTACCGGGACGGCGCGTTCGGCACCGGGTACGACGCCGAGCAGGCGCTGTTCGAGGAGAAGGTGCGCGAGGACGCCATCACCGAACGGTTGGGGGTGCGTCCACTGCGGTTCGTGGCGCGGGACGCCCGCGACCCGGACAGCGTCACGCGCCGGCTCCTCGCCCGGTTCCCGCCCGACGTGCGACGCGCCGCACGCGTTCGTCCCCGGCTGCCGCTCCCGCCGCGCTCCGGACCCGATCAACGCGGCAGTCTCGGATC
>NZ_JBHUWC010000040.1:0-24753 GCF_042670225.1 Isoptericola sp. NPDC057191
TCCGTACCCACAACGGCCGGGCGGTCAGCCCACGAAGATGCAGAACGGGTGGCCCGCCGGGTCGGCGTAGACCCGGAGCGGCTCCTCGGGGTCGTCGGACCGGTCGTACAGCAGCCGCGCCCCGAGGGCCAGGGCGCGCTCGTGCTCGCGGTCCAGCTCGGCGACGTCGTGGACGCTCGTGTCGAGGTGCAGCTGCTGCGGCACGTCGTGCTCGGGCCACGTGGACGGCGTCAGCGAGCTCACCTGCTGGAAGGCGAGCTGGACGCCGCCCGCGTTGCGCAGGACCAGCCAGTCGGCGCCGCGCGGGTCCGGCTCGCCGGGGGCCGGCGGCTCGTCGCCCGCCCGGTACGTGAGGTCGAACAGCTCGCGGTAGAACTCCGCGAGGCGGCGCGCGTCGGTGGCGTCGAGCACCACCTGGACGATGGTCGGCATCGTCATGCCCTTTCGTCGGCGAGCTCGTCGGAGAACTGGTCGGCGAGGCCGCGCAGCATCGCGGTGTACGCCGGGTAGTCCACGTCCTCGGGGATGTTCGTGTTGCCCGCGCGCATCCCGACCACCCCGTCGACCTGCTCGCGCAGGATGTCGGCGTGCCCCGCGTGCCGGGCGAGGTCGACCGTGACGTGCAGCAGGATCGTGTGCAGGTCGGTGGCGCCGTCGTCGCCCCACCACGCGACGCGCCCGGGGGCGTCGAGCGGCAGGCTCTCGATGGTCTCGTCGGCGAAGGCCCACACCCGCCGGTAGAGGTCCAGGACCTGGGCCGTGCTCTCGTCGGCCGTCGCGTAGTGGTCGGCCTGCGGGTCGTCCGGCAACGACGGGTCCGTCCAGGGCGCCATCCACGGCACCTCCTCGGGCGTCGGCCACGCGCGACCGAAGGTGTCGCCGAAGTACCCGATCTCCACGCTGGCCGCGTGCTTCACCAGACCGAGCAGGTTGGTCCCGGTGGGCGTGCGGGGCAGACGAGCGTCGCGTTCGGACAGCCCCTCCACCTTCCACACCAGCGCCTCGCGGGCGGAGCGGAGGTAACGGTGGAGCACGGACTTGGCATCAGCGGGCGTCGTCGTCATGTGGCACAGCCTGCCCGGCGGTGCCCACAGAGCGCACGGGGAATAGGCGAGGCCGTCGGGGCGGAGACTCAGCGCACGCGGGCGGCGAGCACGGCGACGTCGTCGCGCTGCGTGCCGCGCACCATCCGGTCGACGACGCGCTGCGGCAGCTCCGCCGTCGGGCAGCCGTGCAGCTCCTGCAGCGTCTGCAGCAGGTGCGCGGTGCGCGCCGCGTAGCTCCTGGTGCGCAGCTCCACCAGGCCGTCGGTGTACAGGATCAGGGTGTCGCCGGGGCGCAGCCCGTCGGCGTGGTCACGGCGGGCGGCGGACGGGTCGACGCCGAGCATGAGGTCCGGGCGGCCGACGAGCTCCTCCGCCCTGCCGTCGGCACGGACGACGACCGGGCGCGGGTGCCCGGCGCTCGACCACCACAGGCGGCAGGCGTCGTCGCCGGTGCCGGGCTCGCCCGGGCCGGTGCGGTCGAGCCGCGCCACCGTGGCCGTGCCCGTGGCCGCGAGACCGAGGCCGCGGTTGGCGCGGTCCAGCTCGCGCAGCAGCCGTGCCGGCGGGGCGTCCTGGCACCAGGCGAGCGTGCGCAGCATGCCGCGCAGCTGGCCCATCCGGGCCGCGGCCTGCATGTCGTGGCCGGTGACGTCGCCGATCATCAGCACCGTCGAGCGCGCGTCCAGCTCGACGGCGTCGTACCAGTCGCCGCCCACCTTGTCCGTGCGCGTCGCGGACGCGTACGTGGAGGCGAGCTCGAGGTAAGGCACCTGGGGGAGGTCGGTGAGCATCGCCGCCTGCAGCGTGGTAGCCACGTGGTGCCGGTCCGCGAGCACGCGGATCCGCACCAGCGCCTGTGCCACGGACGACGCGAGCGTCGCCGCCGTGCGCCGGCTCTCGTCGTCGTGGTCGTGCGCGCCGCGCCACAGCAGCACGACGACGCCCAGCAGCTGGTCGTCGACCACCATCGGCAGCAGCGCGAGGCCGCCCAGCGAGGGATCCACCCACGGCGCCCAGCCGGGCTGGTCGTGCAGCGCGGCCGCGCCGTCGCGGTAGAACGCCGGGCTCCGCGAGCGCACGACCGCGGCGACCGCCGGGTCCGAGGACCGCCAGTGGCGCGGCAGGTACGGGTACGCGCCGTCGCGCTCGATCAGCGTGAGGCCCGTGCCGGTGCCGTCCGCGAGCGCGAGCGCCGCCCAGACCGTGCCCAGGCCGGGCCCGGAGGCGCGCAGCGCGTCCACGATCTCGTCCACGGTGGTGGCGGAGGCGAACCGGTCGCTGAGGTCGAGCAGCATGCGGGTGCGCCGGGTGGCGTGCACCGCGACCTGCTGGATGCGGTGCGCCCGCTGGCGTTCCAGGCGCAGGCGCAGCTCGGCCGTGCACGCGGCGGCGAGGTCGGCCAGGGTCGCGAGGTCGGTGGCGCTCCACTCGCGGGCCTCGACGTCCAGCGCGCACACCGTGCCGACGGCCGTGCCGTGCCGGTCGAAGATGGGGAAGCCGGCGTAGGACCCCATCCCCAGCTCGGTGACGGTCGCGGTGCGGGACAGGCGCGGGTGGGCGCGCAGGTCCTCGACCACGAGGGCCTGGCCCGTCCGGACGGACTCGCCGCACAACGGCTCGGCCAGGGTGGTGCGCCGGGTGACCTGGTACGGCTCGGGCAGCCCGCGGGCACCGGGGTAGACCTGGGAGTCCGGCAGCACGAGGGTCACGAGGGCCGTGGGCACGCCGAGCTGGCGCTGCACGAGCCGGGCGAACCGGTCGAAGGAGTCGTCGGCGACGGGGCGGGCGAGGCCGGCGGCCACGAGGGCCTCGATCGCGGGGGCGGCGGTCACGGCCGCGCACCCCGGTCTCGGGTGTGCGCACCGGGACCTGCGACCATGCCCAGGATTCTTCCACGCGGGTCCCCGGATATCCTCGCGGCACGATGGACCTCACCCGGTACGGCCCCGCCTCGGTGCCGCGGCTCGTCGCCGCGGGGCTCGTCTCGGCGTCGGCGGTGCTGCTGTTCGCCGTGCACGTGCGACCTGTCGCGTACCTGCCGCTCGCGGCGGGCGTGGCGCTGGGCCTGGTCGTCGACCGGCGGCTCGGGCGCGACCTCGCGCTGATCGCCGTCTCGCTCGGCATCATCTCCACCATCCCGCTCCAGGCCGACCTGTCGGACGCCGGGATGGCACGCTTCGCCGTCGTCCTGTCGCTGGCCGTGCTGGTGCCGTGGGCGGCGTCCCGGTTCTGGTTCCGGGACGACGACGGCGCGGGCGCGGTGCGGTTCCCCGTCGCGACCGGCCGGCGCTGGTCCCGCGGGCAGTACGTGTACCTGGTGGTCGTGGTGCTGGTCGGCTACCTGGTGCTGCCCTGGTACTTCCTGGGCTCGGGCGCCTACCTCAACTGGCCGCCGTTGTCGGGCGGGCAGGACGTCGCGCGGCTGTTCGTCGGCGTGAACGCGGTGGGCATCTGGGACGAGCTCTTCTTCGTGTGCACCGTGTTCACCCTGCTGCGCCGCCACTTCGGCCTGTGGACGGCGAACGTGCTGCAGGCCGTGGTGTTCGTGTCGTTCCTGTGGGAGCTGGGCTACCGCGAGTGGGGCCCGCTGCTCACCGTGCCGTTCGCCCTCGTGCAGGGGTGGATCTTCAGCCGGTACAAGAGCCTGCCGTACGTGGTGGCGGTGCACCTGCTGTTCGACGTCGTCGTGTTCGCGGTGCTGGTGCACGGGCACCACCCGGACCTCTTCGACGTCTTCGTCACCGCTCCCTGACCCGCCGGCGCAGCGCCCCCTCCACGAGGGGGACGGCGACGGCGACGAGGGTGAGCGCGGCCCCCACGTACGTCGCCGTGCCGGGCGGCGCGACACCCGGGGAGACGACGTCGAGCACGAGGGCGCCCACCACCTGGCCCGCGATCATGCCGAGCCCGAGCAGCAGGACGCCGGTGCGCTGCACCACCGCGGCCTGCAGGGCGATGAACGTGACGCCCAGCAGCCCGCCGGAGTAGAGCAGCAGGTCGGGCGGCAGGCCGCCGGTCGGCGCACCGCCGACGGCCAGCGCGACGAGCATGACGACGAGCAGCGCGGCCGTCCCCACCACGAAGCTGACCAGGGTGGCGGCGATCACCCCGCCGTCCCCGCCCAACCGGGGGCGGGGAGCTGCGGGCGCCGGGTCTCGCACGGCCGACCGCACCCTGCCGTTGAGCGCCTGCTGGAACGACTGCAGCACCCCCGCCACCAGCGGGAACAGCGCCAGCCCGAGCGCGGCCGTCGACGCCCCGGCGCCCGAGACCACGACCACCGCGACGACGGTCAGCACCGGGCCGAGCGCGCGTCCCAGCGTGACCAGGCGGACGCCGCCCGGGGCGATGCCGAGGCGGTCGATGACGAGCGAGCTCACCGACTGCCCGGCCACCAGGGCGACGGTGAACACGGCGACGCCGAGCGCGTCGACGGTCAGCCCCTGCGACATCACGAAGAACGCCCCGCCGAGCCCGCCGAGGCACTCCCACGGGCGCAGGGCGCCGGACCGCAGACCCGACCCGACGCGCCGCACGGCGACGCGCCCGGTCCGCGAGGCGACGAGGGCGAGGAGCAGGAGCACCAGGCCGGAGCTGAACGAGAAGAAGGCGGCCACGAAGGCGTTGTCCACGGCGGTGGCGAGCGAGCCGTTGACGCGGCTCTGCAGCGCGGCGGCGAACCCCGCGACGATCGCGAGCGCCACCCCGGCGGCGCGCTGCCGTCCGGGGACGCCCGGTGCCACGGTCACGAGGTCGTCCTGACCGAGGTCGCGGAGCAGGTCTCCCTCGTCACGTGAGGTGGTCGAAGTCCCCGCGCGCCCACGCCGCGTGGCGCTCGGCGGAGCGGAGCACGACGGCGCGCGCGTCGGCGGGGATCACGCCCTCGAAGTTGTTGTAGAGCCGGTCGAAGGGGCGCCGGGCGACGTGCTCGGCGACCCGCGTCGCGACGGCCCCCGACAGGGGGAGGTGGTTCGGGTAGCTGCGCATGAAGCTCGCCGTGCCGTCCGGGTTGGCGAAGATCGTGTCGCCGGACAGCAGGACGCCCTTGCCGTCGGCGCCGGTCCAGTGCACCACCGCCGAGCCGGGGAAGTGCCCGCCCGGCTGGCTCAGCGCCACGCCCGGCAGCACCTCGCGCTCACCCTCGGGGCCCGGTGTCCACGTCTCGATCACGGCGTCCGGCCGTGCCACCCAGCCGGCGTCCGCCGCGCTCACCAGGACGGGGACGTCCCGCCCGGTCGCGGCCGACAGGCGGCGGCTCCACTCGACCTGCACGCCGTACATGTGCGGGTGGCTGGCCGCGACCAGCACGTCCCCGCCGCCGGCGGCCTCGACGACCGCGGCGACCCCGGCGTCGTCGACGAACCCGAGCGGGTCCCACAGCAGCGCGCCGGCCGGCGTGCGCACCACCTTCGCCTGCTGCCCGATGCCGACCCGCGGCGTGGCGTGCAGGGCCAGCAGCCCGGGCTCGAGCTCGGTGACCTCGATCGCGAGACCGTCGGCGGCCAGCTCGTCGAGGGTGGTCCACGCCTGGCCGGTCGTGGGCACCCACTGGCGCTCGTCGGCGCAGATCGCGCAGACGTCGGGCCGGGTGGCGTGCTCGACCGCGCAGGTGCGGCAGATCCAGAAAGGAGCCGTGACCGGAGTCGTCATGGTGGCCATCGTTCCATCTTGCGACAGTTCCATCTCGACAGTTCCGCCTCGCGACGGAGGCATCCGCAGCCGGCGCTCCCTACGCTGGGCGGATGCCGCTGCAGCCCGTGACCCGGACCAGACGCGTCCTCGAGTGGTTCGGCGTCGACGTCGACTGGGAGCGGGTCCCGGCCGACCCGGCCCGCGCGTACCGCGACGACCTGTGGCTCGGCCTGGCGTTCGCGGCGGTCGCCGTGCTCGGCACGGAGCTCGGCCGCAGCATCGGGTACTTCGAGGACGTCACGACCCCGGTGCCCGTCCTGTACCTGCTCACCGTGCTCGGCGCCGCGCCGATCGCGCTGCGCCGCCGGTACCCGCTGGCGGTGCTCGCGGTCGAGTACCTGCACTTCCTGCTCGTCGGCATCACGGTGCCGACACTCACCATGCTCGCGCCGCTGCAGGTGGTCTACTTCGTCGCGCTCTTCAGCGCGGTGGCGTGGGCGCGGGACCGGCGCGCGATGCTGCTGGTCGTCGGTGCGGTGCTCTTCGTGATGTTCGGGTGGATCGTGTGGCAGTTCGCCGTCGGCGCGGGCGTCGAAGGCATCGTCGAGCAGATGGGTCTGGACGACGTGCAGCCCGGGCTCATCAGCCCCGTCGTGGCGTGGGTAGCGTTCACCTGGCTGATCAACCTCGCCTACTTCTTCGGGGCGATCTGCGCCGGCCAGCTCATGTGGCACGGGGCGCGGCGGCGGGAGCAGCTCGCCGCCCAGGCCGACACCATCGAGCGGCAGACGGCGGAGCTGCAGCGGCAGGCGGTCGTCACCGAGCGGGTGCGGATCGCCCGGGAGCTGCACGACGTCGTCGCGCACCACGTGTCCGTCATCGGCATCCAGGCGGCCGCCGCGCGGCGGATGCTCGCCGGCGACCCGGCCGCGGCCGCGACGCCGCTGGCCACCATCGAGGGGGAGTCCCGGGAGGCGGTCGCGCAGATGCGCGGCCTGCTCGGCACGCTGCGCGGCATCGAGGCCCCCGACGAGCCCCGCGGCGCGGCGGCCCGGATGCCCGAGCCCGGCCTGGCCGACGTCCCCCGCCTCGCCGACGGCGCGGGCGGGCTCGACGTCGAGGTGCGGGTCGTGGCGGAGCCGGGCGCCGTCGACGAGGTGCCCGGACCCCTCGGCCTCAGCCTCTACCGCACCGCCCAGGAGGCCCTGAGCAACGTGCGCAAGCACTCCACCGCCCGCCGGGCGAGCGTCGTCGTCCGGGTCGACCGCCGCCCTGCCCGGCGCGACGACCCCGCCGCGGAGCGGTTCCCGCACGGCTTCGCCGAGGTCGAGGTGCTCGACGACGGCCGCCCTCGGCAGGGCTCGGCCGGGACCGGGCTGGGCCTCGTCGGCGTGCGCGAACGGGTCGCCACGCACGGCGGGCTGGCCGACGTCGGGCCGCGTGCCACCGGCGGCTACCGTGTGCGGGTGCGCCTGCCCCTGCCCGAGGACCGCCCGTGACCAGCGCCGACGCCCCTGCGGGCGCGGCACCCGTGCGCGTGCTCCTCGTCGACGACCAGCGCCTGGTGCGGTCCGGCTTCGCGATGATCCTGTCCGTCGAGGCCGACGTCGAGGTGGTCGGCGAGGCCGCCGACGGCGCCGAGGCCCTGGAGCAGGTGCGGGCCCTGCGCCCGGACGTCGTGCTCATGGACGTGCAGATGCCGGTCATGGACGGCATCGAGGCCACCCGGCGCATCGTGGCCGACGACCTCGCCCGGGTGCTCGTCCTCACGACGTTCGACGACGACGCGTACGTGGACGACGCCCTGCGCGCCGGCGCGTCCGGCTTCCTGCTGAAGAACTCCGACGCCGACCGGCTGGTCGACGCCGTGCGGACCGTCGCGCAGGGCCACGCGCTCCTCGCGCCGGAGATCACGCGCCGCGTCATCGAGCGGATGGTCGCGGGGGAGACGTCGGCCGTGCCGACCACGGATCGGCCCGTCGACCGGCCTCACGACCGGTCCGCCGCGCCGTCGGGCCGGCTGGACGACGCGCGGCCGGACCAGCCACGGCCGGACCAGAGGCTGGACCACCTGACCCCGCGGGAGCGCGAGGTCCTGGTGCTCGTCGGCCGCGGGCTGTCGAACGCCGAGATCGCGGCGGAGCTGTTCCTCGGCGAGGCCACCGTCAAGACCCACGTCTCCAACGTGCTGTCCAAGCTGCACCTGCGCGACCGCGTCCAGGCGGTCGTCTTCTTCCACCGCACCCTGACGTAGCGCTCCGGGCTCTTCCCCGCCTCGTCCGGGACCGCAGCGCTACGTCGACGACGTGGGCGACAACGAGTAGGACCGGCCTGCCGGCCAGGGTTGCGAGGTCCAGCCCTCGGAGTCGAGCACCTTGCGGATCTCGTTCTCCACGGTGGCCTGGGCCACGTCGCGGCCCGTGAACCGCAGCACGAGCGCGCCGCGTGCGGCGAGCTCGTTCTGCCGGCGCCGGTCGCCGAAGAGGGCACCCGGCACCGTATGGACGTCGCGACCGTCGAGCTCCACCAGGAGCACCCGGCCCGCGGGCAGGATCCAGGCCAGGTCGACGCGGGCGAGGAACCGTCCGCGTGCGTCCCGGACCACGAGCTGCAGGGCGTCGGGCGGGCATCCCGCGTCCGCGCAGGCCAGCCGCGCCGCCGTCTCGATCGGGGACTCGGCCCGCGGGTCCGACACCTCCCACCAGGTACGGGTGCGTGCCGCTCCGCGCCGACCCCGGGCGGACTCCCGTGCCCTGCGGAACTCGTCCTCCGTGACGACCCGTCGCTGGCGGGCGGAGTCCATGAGGGCGACGGCGTGCCGCCGGTCGAGGTCGGGCACGGCCTGGGCGAGCGCCAGCTCTCCGGGGACGCAGGGCAGGCCGCCGACCACGACCCACCGGCGCAGCCGCTCCCGGCGGACCCGCACCCGGCCCCCGCCGGTCCGGGGCGAGCCGTCGGGGAAGGTGACCTCCGGCGCGATGCGGCGGGGCGCGCCCTGCGCCCCCAGCAGCACGAGCGCCGCGACCCCGGTCGCGACGGAGCCCGGGTACGCCAGCAACCCGCAGATCGCCTCGCGTCGGCGTGCGCTGTCGAGCGGGTCGTGGCGGTCGTGGTGCCCAGCCGCGACCCACGTGGTGTCGAGGACGCCGCGCATCACGCGCTGCCACCGTCCCTGCCGCACCTGGGCCTTGACCTGGCTGCTCGTCATGCCGTGCTCCTGGCACTGGCGGGTCGAGACGAGGCCGTCCTGCGAGGCTGCGACCCGCTCCAGCGAGGCGGGGACGAGGATCCGACGAGGCATGACAGCAGCCAACCGGACCGGCGTCGCCCACCGGCGCGGTCATCCACAGGCGCCGACGTAGCGCTCCGGTCTCTTCCGGCACCGGGAAGAGACCCGAGCGCTACGTCGACAGGGGGAGTCCCGCTCCACCTTGCGGCGGATCACACCGGGACGCGCGGTCCGTAGGTTCGTGGTCATGGACAACGACTTCCTCGAGGTACGGGGACTGACCAGGACGTTCGGTGACCTGACCGCCGTCGACGACGTGTCGTTCGCGGCGCCGGCGGGGCTGCTGACCGGGTTCGTGGGCGGCAACGGCGCCGGCAAGACGACGACCATGCGGATGATCATGGGCGTCCTGGCCCCGATGGCGGGCGAGGTGCGGTTCGGCGGCCGGCCGGTCACCCGGGCCGACCGTCGAGACTTCGGGTACATGCCCGAGGAGCGCGGGCTGTACCCGAAGCAGCCGGTGCTGGACCAGCTGGTCTACCTGGCGAGGCTGCGCGGCATCTCGGCCCCGAAGGCGCGCGCGGAGGTGCTGGACATGCTCGACCGGCTGGGGCTCGCCGGCCGGTCGAAGGAGCACGTCGAGAAGCTGTCGCTCGGCAACCAGCAGCGCGTGCAGATCGTGGCGGCCCTCATGGGCGCCCCGCGGCTGCTCGTGCTCGACGAGCCGTTCAGCGGCCTCGACCCGGCCGCCGTCGACGGGATGGTCGACCTGCTCGCCGAGCACACGTCCCGCGGCGTGCCCGTGCTGTTCAGCTCCCACCAGCTCGACCTCGTGGAGCGGCTGTGCGAGCGGCTCGTCATCCTCAAGGGCGGCCGCGTCATGGCCGACGGCGCGCCCGGCGACCTGCAGCGCACCGGCACGCTCCGCCACCGGCTGGTCGTCGACGGCGACGCCGGCTGGGTGCGCGGCGTCCCCGGGGTGCACGCGGTGGACGTCGACGGTCCGGTCGCCCTCCTCGAGGTGGCGGACGACGTCGCCCTGCACCGGCTGCTCGCCCAGTCCCTCGAGCGCGGCGGCGTCCGCGAGCTCACCCCTGTCCGGCCCACGCTGGCCCAGATCTACCGCGAGGTGACGGCATGACCACCACGACCCCGACCCGCCCCGACACCCCCGGCCCCGACACCCACGGCCCGGACGTCGGCCGCCAGGGCGACGCCGGCACGCGCGGCGCGTGGCTCGTCGTGATGAACCGCGAGATCGTCGTGCGCGCCCTCAACAAGACGTTCCTCGTGGGGCTGCTGGTCTCGGTCCTGATCATCGCGGCGCTCTCGGCGTTCTTCGCCTGGCAGGGCAGCAAGACGGACTCGTTCACGGTGGCAGTCCCGGCCGGGGACACGGCGGCGGCGGCCGCGGTCGCGTCCGCCGGGGCCGTCCCGGAGGAGCAGGGCGGCGGCGCCGAGCTCACCACGGTCGAGGTGCCGGACGACGCGGCCGCCCGCGCCGCGCTCGTCGACGGCGACGCGGACGCGTGGCTGCACCCGACGGCGGACGGCGACGGCTGGGTCCTGACCGGCGAGGCGAGCCCCGACTCGACGCTCACCCGGCTGCTCACGGTCGGGGTCGCGCAGCAGACCCTCGAGGTCAACGCGGAGGCGGCGGGCACCACCACCGCGGAGCTCACCGCCGGCGGCACCCTGTCCACGGACCGGCTCGACGGGACCGCCCTCGACCCGCAGGCGCTGTTCTTCGCGTCGTTCGGCCTCGCGCTGCTGTTCTTCATCGGCGTCATCGGCTCCGGCCAGATGATCGCGGGCAGCGTGGTCGAGGAGAAGCAGTCGCGCCTGGTCGAGATCCTGGCCACGGCGGTGCCGCTGCGGCACCTGCTGGCGGGCAAGATCCTGGGCAGCTCGGTGGTCGCGCTGGCGCAGAACGTGGTCTTCGCGGCCGTCGGCCTGGCGGCGCTGTCGTTCACGCCCGCCGCGTCGATCCTGCCCGCGCTGTCGACGTCGCTGGTGTGGTTCGTGCTGTTCTTCGCGGTCGGCTTCCTCGGCCTGGCGGCGCTGTACGCGGTGGCGGGCGCCCTCGCGTCGCGCGCCGAGGACCTGCAGCACACCACCACCCCGATGACGATGGCGATCATGGGCGTCTACTTCCTGACGTTCAGCGCCAGCGGCAGCCTCCTGACCGTGCTGTCGTACGTGCCCGTGGCGAACGTCGTCGCCATGCCGGTGCGCGTGCTGTCCGGTGCTGCCGCGTGGTGGGAGCCGGTGCTGTCGCTGCTGGTGCTCGCCGCCTTCGCTGTCGTCGCCCTCCTGGTGAGCGAGCGGGCCTACCGCGGCGCGCTGCTGCAGACCGGTGGCCGGATCTCCTGGAAGCGGGCGCTTGCTCGCGGCTGACGGGCACCGGGTGGGGGAGTCCCCCGAAATCGCTCAGGGTTCTCCCCCGAACGTGCCGAAAACCCTGGGCGCCGGCGGCCCTCGATCTCTAGCGTCAGGCCCATGACCGCCGTCGACGCCGCCCGTCTGCAGTTCGCGCTGCTCGCCGGGACCCACTTCCTCTTCGTCCTGGTGACGCTGGGGCTGGGCCCCGTCGTCGCGGTCCTCCAGACGCGCTGGGCGCTGAGCCGCGACGCCGCCCGCGCGGCGACGCTCGAGACCGCCACCCGGTTCTGGGGTCAGCTCTACCTCGTCAACTACGCGCTGGGCATCGCGGCGGGCATCGTCATGGAGCTCCAGCTCGGGCTCCACTTCCCCGGCCTGCTGGACGTGGCCGGCGGGGTGTTCGGCGCCCCCCTGGTGATCGAGACGATGGCGGCGTTCTTCCTGGAGTCCACGTTCCTGGGGCTGTGGGTGTTCGGGTGGCACGTGCTGCCCCGCTGGGCGCACACGGCAGCGTTCTGGGCGGTCGTGATGACCGGCTACCTGTCGGCGTTCACGGTGATGGTGGCGAACGGCTTCCTGCGCCACCCCGTCGGCTTCACGATGGTCGACGGCGAGGCGCGCGTCACCGACGCGGCCGCACTGGTCACCAACCCGGCGGCCCTGCTGTCCGCCCTGCACGTCGTGGGCGCGTGCCTCATGGCGGGCGCGTTCCTGCTGGTCGGCGTGAGCGCGTGGCACCTGCGCCGCACACCCTCGCTCCCGGGCGCGGCGCTGCCGCCCCAGGACGACGTGTGGCGCCGGTCCCTGCGCACCGGCCTCGTCACGGGCACGGTCGGCGCGTTCCTCGCGATCGGCTTCGGGTACGCGCAGTTCGGCTACCTGCAGGACGTGCCGGGCGGCAGCCCACCGGTCGTGGGCATCGCCTACGCGGTGATGCAGGGCGTCGCGTCGGCCGTGTTCCTCGTCGGGTGCGTCCTGCTGCTCCTGCTGCCGCGCCAGGCGCTGTTCCGCCTGTGGGGGCCGCTGCGCCGCGGGCTGTTCGCCACCCTCACCGCCCTCCTCCCCGTGCCGTTCCTCACGGCGCTGCTCGGCTGGGCGGCGCGGGAGATCGGCCGGCAGCCGTGGGCCGTCGCGGGCGTGCTGCGCACGGAGGACGCCGTGTCGGACGCGTCGGCGGCCACCGTCGTCGCGTCCCTCGTGGTGCTGGTCGGCGTCATGGTGACCCTCGCCGTCGTCGACTGGGTGGTCCTGGCACGGCTCGCACGCCGCGGCCTCGCGCGGCTCGCGCTCGGCGCCCAGCCCGCCGAGGTGCTGCGCGACGGCGGACCGGCGGACGACGCCGGGGACCGCCCGCTCGACGACGCGGACGCCCGCGCCGACGTCCTCACCTTCGGAGGTGCGCGATGAACGCGACCGGCTGGGGCCTGCTGCTGACCGTGCTGCTCGCGGGGTGGGCGGTGCTCGACGGCGCGGTGCAGGGCGGGGTCCCGCTGGTGCGGGCCCTCGGCGGCCGGGACGACCCGCGCCGTCGCGTCGTCCTCGCGACGGTCGCACCGCTGCTGCTGCTCGGCGAGGTGTGGCTGGTCGCCGCGGCAGGCGTGCTCCTGGCGGCGTTCGGGCACGTCGAGACGCTGCTCTGGTCCGCCGGCTACCCCCTCGTCGTGGCGCTCCTGGTGGCCTGGGTCGTGCGCGACGCCGCGCTGTGGTTGCGCAGCCGCCTCGCGGCGCCCGGCTGGCGCACGCGGTGGGACGCCGTCGCCCAGGTGGCGTCCCTCGCGCTGCCCGCCGCGTTCGGCGCCCTCACGGGTGTCGCGTGGGTGGAGCTGTCCGCCGTCGGCGCGCAGGCCGCGCACGGGTCGGGGGCCGCGCAGGCGCTCGCCGTCGGCCTCCCCCTCGTCACCGCGGCGCTCGCCGTCGCCGCGGCGCGGGTGCACGGCGGCCTCGTCGTCGCCGCCCGGGCGCCGGAGACGATCGCCGTGGACGCCCGCCGGCGCGTCCGGCGCGCCCTCGTGCCGGCCGCCGCGCTGGCGACGCTGGCGGCCCTCGGTGCGCTGGCCGTCGCCGCCCTGGGGACGGCGTCCGCGCTGGTCGCGGCGGTGCTGCTGATCGCGGCGTCGGGCCTGGCGCTCGCGGCCCGGTTCGACCTCGACCGCGGCGTGCGGAGCAGCGGCGCGGTGCGCTGGTCCGGCCCCGTGCTGGCCGTCGCGCCGGTCGCGGCGACCTCCGCCGTCGTCGGGCCCGCCGCTGTCGTGCTCGCCGCTGCGCCCGCCGTGCTGCACGGGCTCACGTGGCCCGTGCTGGGCGCGTTCGCCGCCGTCCTCGTCGCGCAGGCGGTGAGCTGGCGGGTGCTGCTGCGGCCGCTCGGGCCCCGCACCGTCGTCTTCCTCTGAACCGCTTCCTCTGAACTCCTCTGAACCACGCGACGGTCGCCCGCGGCATTCCTGACGCGGACGTCACGCCGGGGCAACATCGCCGCAACGCGCGCCGCGCAGCATGGGGGCGAGCGGCCACCCGGGCCGCGAGAAGGAGGCCCACGATGCCGGTCCCGACCCCCACGCCCCCGAGCCTGCGGCCGATCCTGTCGTCGTCCTCGCCGTCGGCCAGCGCCCCGACCCGCCGGCCCACGGCGGGCGACCGCCTCACCGTGGACCCGGACGACCGCCGCCGCCGGGCCCGCACCGCCCTGCTGGAGCTGGCCGTGGCCCGCACGGTGGAGCGCCGCCGGGTGATCTGAGGGCCGCGCGCCCCAGGCGGCGCGCCCACGCCCTGCGCCCGGCGCTACGCTCCGGCCATGTCGCGTCGTCGCCGGAGCTCGATGGCCACCTTCGAGCTCGAGCCCGAGGAGCTGCGCGCCGACGACCCCCGCGCCGACGACCCCCGCGGACCCGACGAGGACGCGCCCGGCCCGGGGGAGCGTCTCGGCGCCGCGCTGCGCCGCGTGCGGCCGCGGACCTGGGCGGTCGTGGCGGGTGCCGTCGTGGGGGCCGTGGTCCTCGCCGGCGCCGGGACCGCCGTGGGGAACGCCCTGGCGGAGCGGCACCGGCTGGCGCTCCTCGCCGCGGCGCCCGGCGGGGTGCTGGACGTCGCCGCCGTCGTCTCCGGGGCGGGCGGCTGGAGCGTGGACACGGACAGCGGCGTGCTGGCCGTGCTCACCGGTGGTGTGGTCGTCGTGCAGGACGGCGCGGACGCGGTCGGCCTGGACGCCACGACCGGTGCCGAGGTGTGGCGCGAGACCCTCGGCTCGCTGGTGGAGTGCGGCCCGACGCCGTACTCCCCGGCCGACTGGGCGACGCCCGTCGAGCAGGTCGTGTGCCTCAGCGGAGAGGACACCGACCGCACGGTGACGGTCGTCGCCGCGGACGGGACGGTCGTCGGCAGCCGCGGACTCGGAGACGTGTCCGACCTGGTGGTCGCGCCGGCCGCGGGCGGGTCCCTGTTCGTGGTGGAGCCCGACGGGCCGCTCCCGGCCCCCCGGACCGTGGCCGGCGACGGCGCGGTGGAGGGGGCGCTGCGGACCCTGGACGCGCCGGGCTCGCACGCGCGGTTCGAGGACGCGCTCACCGGGACGCCGACGGAGCCCGTGGCGATCCCGTTCGCGCCCCGGGACTCCGAGCTGTGCGTCGGCTGGGTGGACGACGACGTCCAGCTCACCTTCGACGGCTACATGATCCTGTCGTCGCCGCGGCTGGTCGAGTTCGCGCGGTGCGGGGCGCAGCTCGTCGCGGCGCCGCCGGGGGCGGACGCCATGGCACCGCTGGTCGGGACGCCCTCGGGCGACCAGGAGGTCACGCCGTCCGTGGACGGCGGCGTCGTCGTCCCGCAGGAGGACGGCCGCACCCGGCTGACCGCCCTCGGCGGTGCCGACGTGCTCCTGCCCGGCGTCCTGCTGGACCCGGACGCGACCGACGGCACCGTCGGTCCGCGGCTCGTCCTGACGACCGACGGGCTGGAGGCGCTCGAACCCGACGACCTCACCGGGGACCCGCTGTGGGTGCGTCCCCGGCCGGGTGCCGGAGGGTCGGACGCTGGGGTGGTGGACGACGGGACGGAGGTCCTGGTGCGGACCGCCGACGCCGTGCTCCTCCAGGAGGCCACGGGCGCGCTCGTCGGGCTGGACCGGGACACGGGGGCGGAACGCTGGCGCGTCACCGAGCCGGTCGACGGGTGGCAGGACGAACGGTGGCTGCAGGACGTGGTGACGGACGGGCACGACGCGCTGCTGATGGTCGTCGTTCCCGACGGCGGGCTCACGTGGGTGCGGCTCGACCTGGCGACCGGGGAGGTGCGCCAGGCCGACGCGCGCGACGGGTCGGCGAGCGCAGCCGTGGGCGCCGTGGACGGCACCCTGCTGCTGCGGACGTCGACCGGCACCGGCTCGATCGACGACGTCGGCGGCGGGATCGTCGTCCACCGGGATCCTGGGTCGCTGCAAGGGGCCGGCCGGGCTTAGTTTCAAAGGGTGGCCCGACGGCGCGGCGCCGGCTCTGACGCCTACACGTTCGACCTCGAGCCCGACGGCGACGAGGGGGACGACGCTGCCGCGGAGGTGCGGGCCACGCGTCCGGCCACGGGTCGGGCCACTCGGCAGGGCACTCGTCGGGCCACGCGTCGGGGCACCCCGTGGACCACCGGGTCCGCCGGCCCGCTGCTGATCGACCTCGACCCGGCCGACGACGTGGACGCCGCCGAGCTGCCCCTCGCGGAGACCGGGGGGCTCACGCTGCGGCAGGCGGCCGAGCGCGCCCGCGGGTTCCTGCGCGGCCGACGCCTGGTGGCCGCGGTGGTGGTCGTCGCGGCGGCGCTCACGGCGGTGGTGGTCGACGGCGTGGGCGACCGCGGACGGCTCGCCGCGCTGCGCGACGCGCCCGGTGGCGTGCTGGACCTGACCGACGAGCCCCGCGAGGTGTGGCGGGTGCCGACGGAGGGCAGCGCCCCGGGCGGCCTCGTGGGGGTGCTCGGTGGGCTGGTGGTGGCGCAGCAGCGGTCCGCCCTGCTCGGGCTGGACGTCGAGACCGGCGCGCGGGTCTGGAGCGTGGACCTGCCCGACGGGTCGACCACCTGCGGCCCGGGTATGCAGGTCTGGTCCGGGGACTTCCAGCCGGAGCCGGCGGAGCGGGTCGTGTGCGTGTCCGGCACGCCGGACGGTGCGCAGGACGGCCGCCCGCGCAGCACGGTGACGGTGGTGGACGCCGAGGGCTCGGTGGTGGGCACGCGGGACGTCGGGTTCACGTCGACGATGGCCTTCCCCGGTCCCGACGGTGGGCTGCTCACGGCGGCGTGGGTGGGCGACGCCGCCCCGGTGGACCCCCTCGTCGCGGACGAGGTCGCCGCGGGCGTCGCGCACGCCGGCGCCATCCCGGACGGCTACGACCTGCGGGTCCGGCTCGAGGACGGCGCCACGGGGAAGGTCCGCTGGGAGCGGACGCTGCCGTTCGACGCCGCCGTCGACCCGGCGATGTGCGTGCGCTGGGGAGAGGACGGCACGACGTCGGGGGTGGACCTGCGCGGCGGCGTGCAGGTGTCGGTCACGGACCGGGTGGTGTGGCTGGGCGGCTGCGGCGTCGACGCGTGGTTCACGCCGGACGGCGTGCGGCTGGACCGCCCCCAGGACCCGGGGACGTTCGAGGGCTTCTCCGTGGAGCCGCTGGCCACCGGCGGCTACGTGGCGGGCGTCGACGCCGACCTCCTCGGAGGTCGGGACCCGGAGAGCCCCGACCGGCTGCTGCGCGACGACGGCAGCGAGCAGCGCGAGCTGCGGGGCCGGTACCTGGTGCCGCTGAGCACCGACGGCGGCGGCGACGGCGTGGTGCTGGAGCGCCGCGGCGACGCGACGGTGGCGACCGACGCGGACGGCGACGAGCTGTGGAGCACCGCGGTGAAAGGGTCGAGCCTGCTGGTGCGCACGGCCCAGGTGGCCGTGGTCGTCGACGAAGGGCGCCGCGTGCACGGGCTGGACATGGGCACCGGCGAGGTGCTGTGGACGAGGCCGGACCTCGTGGAGGGCGTGGAAGGGCTGGGGGCCTACGGCCCGCGGTTCGTCGAGGCGGCGTTCACCGACGGGCGGCTCGCCGCGTTCGTGGTGCCGGACTACGCCCGTGGCGACGTCGTGCACTGGGTAGCGCTCGACGCCGCCACGGGGAGGCAGCTCTGGCAGCTGGAGCTCGGCGGCGACGGCTGGGGGATCCAGCTCGCCGTCGCCGGGCGGCTCGTGCGGTGGTCACCGACCGCCATCGTCGGCCTCGGCTGACGGGTCGTCGGTGCCGGTGGCCGGGTCCTGGCCGGCGAGCACGAGGTAGACCTCGCGCCGGGCCTGGTCGAGGACGGCGGCCGCCGCCTCGGCCTGCGCGCGGGAGCCCGCGCGCGCCACCTGCTCGACGGCGCCGCCGAGGGCGCGCATCGCGACGTGCAGCTCGTGGCCCTGGCGGCGCGGGTCCTCGGCCACCTTCTGCCACGGGTTGCCGAGCTCGTCGCGGTGCTCCTCCACGTACGCGCGGCCCTCGTCGGTGAGCGTCGCGAGGCGGCGTCCGCCGTCCTCCGACACCGCGACGAGGCCCTCGTCCTGGAGCTGGGAGATGGCCGGGTAGACGGCGCCCGGGCTGGGGCGCCAGCGGCCGTCGGTGCGGGCGGCGAGCTCGGTGATCACCTGGTAGCCGTGCATGGGCTGCTCGGAGAGCAGCAGGAGCAGCGCGGCGCGGATCTCGCCACGGCCGGCGCGGCGGCCGCCGCCCCGGTGCCCGCGGGGGCCGAAGCCCGGTCCGAAGCCGGGTCCGAAGCCGGGTCCCGGCGGGAAGCCGGGGCCGAAGCCGTCCGGGCCGGGGAACTCCCCGCGCCGGCGGCGGTCGCCGCGGGGGCCGGGCTGCCGGTCGAAGGGGTGCCGGTCGAAGGACCGGGGGTCGAAGGTACGGGGGTCGAACGAAGTGTCTCGGGGGGTTCGCATGAGAGGTGTCCTCACTGGTTCGGGGGTCTGTGGTCGAGGTGTCGCCCGGGAGGGTCGGCGCTGATCGCCGGTGCATGCCGCTCGACGCATGGTGCTCGACGCATGGTGCTCAGCCCTGGCGGCGACACATCTAAGATAGGACGCGATATATCGTTAAGCAAGAAGCGATAGGTGTGACGTAGGTCACTCTGATTCCGGTTCGGTGCCGAGCCCGGGAGAACGCGCAGGGGTGCGCCTACGTTGTTCGGCATGGACGTCCTCCTCGTCAGCGTGCTCGCGGCGGTCGTCGTCATCGCCGTCACCGCCCTGGCGCCCCGTGCCGGGGTGGCCGCGCCGCTGGTGCTGGTGCTGGTCGGCGTCGCCGTGAGCTTCGTCCCCGCCGTCGCCGCGATCGAGATCAATCCCGAGGTGATCCTCGTCGGGGTGCTGCCCGCGCTGCTCTACGCCTCCGCGGCGTCGTTCCCGTCGATGGACTTCCGTCGCGACTTCACGGCCATCGGCGGCATGGCGGTGCTGCTGGTGGTCATCTCCGCCGTCGTGCTCGGGTTCGTCTTCTCGACCGTCATCCCGGGGATCGACCTGGCGGCGGGCATCGCCCTGGGCGCCATCGTCAGCCCGACGGACGCCGTCGCCACGTCGATCATCAAGAAGCTGGGCGCGCCGCAGCGCGTCGTCGTCATGCTCGAGGGCGAAGGGCTCCTCAACGACGCGACGTCGCTGGTGCTGCTGCGCTCCGCCATCGCGGCGACGGCCGTGAGCGTGAGCGTGTGGGGCGTGGTCGGCAGCTTCTTCAAGGCCGTGGTGATCGCCGTCGTCATCGGCCTGGTCGTGGGGCGTCTCGGTCTGTGGATCCGCGCGCACCTGAAGCACGCCGCGCTCTCCACCGCGGTGTCGTTCGTGGTGCCCTTCGCGGCCTACCTGCCCGCCGAGGAGCTCGACGCGTCCGGCATCGTCGCCGCCGTCGCGGCCGGCCTCGTCACCAGCACCCTCTCCGCCCGGCACCTGCGCCCCCAGGACCGGGTGGCGGAACGCATGAACTGGCGCACCATCGAGACCCTGCTCGAGGGCGGGCTGTTCCTGGCGATGGGCCTCGAGGTGTTCGGGCTCGTGGAGGACGTCCGCGCCGTGCACGGCTCCCTGTGGACGGCCCTCGGCGTCGCGGCGCTCGCCGCGGTCTGCGTCGTCGCGCTGCGGGCCCTGTTCGTGCTGCCGCTGCTGCGGTACCTCTCCGCCCGGCGGCGGCGCGCGGGACAGGTGCGCGAGACGCTCGACGAGATGCAGCAGCGCGTGGCCGCGAAGCTCGACGAGCTCAGCGACTCCCACGGGATCATCACGCCGCAGGCGGCCACGGAGCTGACGAGGTCCTGGTCCGGCCCGGGCCGGCCGGAGGGCGGGCTCGGCAACGTGCGGCGCCAGGTGGCCAAGCAGCAGCGCCGGCGCAGCGTGCAGGCGGCGAGGCGCGCCGCGGCCGGGACCTTGTCCGAGGGGCAGAAGGAGCGGCTGCGCAAGCGCCGGCTGGACCGCGTCAACGAGTTCCGGAAGAGGTTCACGCGGCGGATCGCGGACGTCGACTACCTGCTGGCCGCGCCGCTCGGGCCCAAGGAAGGCGTCGTCATCGTCTGGGCGGGGATGCGCGGCGTCGTGACCCTCGCGGCGGCGCAGACGCTGCCCAAGGACTTCCCGCAGCGCTCGCTGCTCGTGCTCATCGCGTTCGGCGTCGCCGCCGGCACGCTGCTGGTGCAGGGCGGCACGCTGCCCTGGGTGGTGCGGCGGCTCGGCCTGGCCGGGGTCACGTCGTCCCGCTTCGTGGAGGGCACGGAGGGGCTGCGCGAGATCGTGGACGGCACGGCCCGCGCGATGCTCGACGACCCCGACCTGCGCAGCAAGGACGGCACCCCCTACGCGCCGTACGTGGTGGAGCGGGTGCGGACGGTCGTCGTCCGCGAGCAGCGGGACCAGGACGAGGAGGAGGAGACGCCGGAGGAGCTGTCGGCACAGTTCTTCGAGCTCCGCCTCGCGACGATCGCCGCGCAGCGCAAGGCCCTGCTCGAGGCCCGAGCTGTCGGCACGTACGACTCGGAGCTGCTGAGCAGGGCCTTGGACCAGCTCGACGCGGACCAGATCGCCGTCGAGATGCGAGGGCACCTCGACGGCTGACCGGCCCGTCGCGTCGGGTCAGGACGACGTGATCAGGACGAGGTGATCTCGCTGCGTGCCACGCGCCACAGCCCGCCGGCGAGGGGCGCCACCACCCAGATGAGGCTGGCGGTGGCGAGGTGCGCCCAGCCCGCGCCGTCGAGGTCGCCGCCGAACAGGAGCGGCTCGGTCGCGGTACCGAGGTCGATCCACGGCAGCGCGTCGGCGAGGCCCGAGACCAGGCCGCCGAGGATGCCGAACAGGGTGGGCACCAGCAGCAGGGTCACGATGGCGGCCGGGGTGCTGCGCAGCAGGAGGCCGAAGCCCACGCCCTGAGCCATGAGCAGCACCACGGTGACGGCGAGCAGCAGCACGGCCCGGACGGAGAGGTCCCACGCGGGGTCGGCGTCGCGGAACAGGATCACCATCAGGTGCGCGAGCGCGGCGAGCCCGACCGTGAGGACGAGGAGCGCGAGCCCGGAACCGATCGCGCCGACCACCTTGGCGAGCCCGACGCGGGTGCGCCGGGGCTCCAGCGTGAACGTCACGAGGGCGGTGCGCTGCGACCACTCGGACGTCGCGGCGAGGACGCCGACGATCGGCAGCAGCATCGCCATGGGCGTCGTCGTGCCGGTCACGAAGGCGCTGAACGAGTGGTTGCCGCCGTTCACGGCCATCATCACGGCGAGCACGCCCGCGGTGACGACGGCGATGATGGCGAGCATCCAGCGGCCTGCGCGGGTGTCGAGCTGCTTGCGCCACTCGACGAGCGTGAGGGTGCGGAAGGACACGGGGCGCACGGCGTCGCGGGCGCCGCGGGTCTTGGTCGCGTCGCGCGCGACCGTCGGTGCGGTGGTCATGCCGGCACCTCCGTCCGGGTCTGCTCGCGGGCGTCGTCGGCGGTGAGCTCGAGGAAGAGGTCCTCGAGGCCGCGGGAGTCGGCGGCGCGCAGCTCAGCGAGCACGACGCCGACCCCGGCCGCGGCGCGTCCGACGTCGAGCGGCTCGGCCTCGACGGAGAGCCCGCCGGTCGTGAGCTCGACGACACCGACGCCGCCCTGGCGCAGGGCGCGGGCGAGCTCGGCGTCGTCGGTGGAGCGGACGAACGTGCCGGCCTGGCGCAGCAGCTCGTCCTTGTGCCCCTCGGCGACGACGCGGCCGCGGCCGATGACGACGATGCGGTCGGCGACGGCCTCCATCTCCCGCAGCAGGTGCGAGGAGAGCAGCACGGTGCCGCCGCGGGCGGCGAAGCCGGCCAGCAGGTCCCGCATCCAGCGGATTCCGGCGGGGTCGAGCCCGTTGGCCGGCTCGTCCAGGATGAGCACCTCGGGGTCGCCGAGCAGCGCGGACGCGATGCCCAGCCGCTGCCGCATGCCGAGCGAGTACTGGCCCACCCGGCGGGCGGCCTCGCGCTCGGTGAGGCCCACCTGGTCGAGGGTGGTGTCGATGCGTCGGCGGTCGACGCCGGTCATGAGCGCGGCGAGCGTGAGCACCTCGCGGCCGGTGCGGCCGGAGTGCTGGGCGGCCGCGTCGAGCAGCACGCCCACGCGCCGGCCAGGGTTGGCCAGGGCGGTGAAGGGCATGCCGAGCACACGCGCAGAACCCGACGTGGCGGGCGTGAGCCCGCAGATCATGCGCATGGTCGTGGACTTGCCGGCGCCGTTCGGGCCGAGGAAGCCCGTGACGTGGCCGGGCTCGACGGTGAACGACACGTCGTCCACGGCGGTGGCCGGCCCATATCTCTTGGTGAGGTGCTCCACGGTGATCATGGCTCCAGCCTGCCTGGGCGGGCGGCGGCGTCGCGTCCGGCGAGGGGATGGTTCGTGTCCTCCTTCCGGAGGATGCACCCCCCGCCGGTCGGCGGATGCCCGGCGCCTCGCCGCTGCCTAGGCTCGACGTCGTGCACCCTGTCCCCGCCCGCCCGTCGAGAGCCCGCCGTGCGTGGGGGGAGACGTGGCGGGTGCTGGCGGCGCTGTTCGCCGGGCTGACGGTGCTCCTGCTCGTCGCCTGGGAGGCCGACACGGGGGACCGGCAGGTCTCGGACGCCCAGGCCGCGCTCGACCTGGCCGTCGGGGTGCTGGGCCTGGGCCTCCTGCTGCTGCGCCGCAAGGCGCCGCTGACGGTCGCGCTGGTGCTGTGCGCGGCCTCGGCGGTGTCCGTCACGGTGGTGGGGGCGGAGGCCATCGCGGCGGTCTCCCTGGCCACGTCCCGCCGATGGTGGAAGATCGCGGCGGTCGGGGTGGTCTTCGTCGTCGCCGGGCGTGTCTACAGCGTGCTGCACCCGTACGTCGCGCCGGAGCCGTACGAGGGGTGGGTCGACCTGCTGACCGGGGTGCTCGTCTACGCCCTGTTCGTGTGGATCGGGGCGTACATCGGGTTGCGGCGTGAGCACCTTGCCTCGTTGCGAGAGCGCGCGGAGACCGCGGAGCGGGAGCAGGCGGGCCGCGTCGCGCAGGCGCGGACGGCGGAGCGCACGCGCATCGCCCGGGAGATGCACGACGTCCTGGCGCACCGCATCTCGCTGGTCGCGATGCACGCCGGCGCGCTCGCGTACCGGACGGACCTGCCGCCCGAGAAGGTCGCGGAGACGGCGGCCGTGGTGCAGACCAACGCGCACGCCGCCCTGGCGGAGCTGCGGGAGGTGCTGGGTGTCCTGCGGGATCCGGCGGCCCCGGCCGCACCCGAGCCCCCGCAGCCCACGTTCGCCGACCTCGACGCGCTGCTCGCCGAGGCCCGGGCCAACGGGGCGGACGTGCGGCTCGACGCACGGCCGGACGGCACCGACGGCCTGGGCGAGGTGGTGAGCCGGCACGCGTACCGCATCGTGCAGGAGGGGCTCACCAACGCCCGCAAGCACGCGCCGTGGGCGCCCGTGACGGTGACGGTGTCGGGCGCGCCGGGTGCGGGGCTGACGATCGTGGTGCGCAACCCGGTGCGCAGCGTGGGCCCGGCACGGCAAGGGGAGGCGCCGCCGGACTCCGGCCTCGGGCTGGTGGGTCTGGCCGAGCGGGTGGACCTGGTCGGGGGACGGCTGTCGCACGGCGTGACGACGACGGACGGCACGACGGGGGCGGGTGGGGGTGCGCAGTTCCGGCTGGAGGCGTGGCTACCGTGGGCGGCATGAGCGAGACGACGCGTGTGGTGCTGGTCGACGACGACCCGCTGGTGCGGTCGGGGCTGGCCCTCATCCTGGGCGGCGACCCGGGGCTGGAGGTGGTGGCGTCGGCGTCGGACGGTGTCGAGGCGCTCGACGTGGTCGCCCGCGAGCGGCCCGACGTGGTCCTCATGGACATCCGCATGCCGCGCCTCGACGGCATCGAGACCACCCGGAGGCTGCGCGACCGGCGCGAGCTGCGCGACGTGCGCGTCATCGTGCTGACGACGTTCGACACCGACGACATGATCGTCGAGGCACTCCGCGCCGGGGCGGCGGGGTTCCTGCTCAAGGACACGCCGCCCGCCCGCCTGGTGGAGGCCGTCCGCGCGGCCGCAGCGGGCGAGCCCACCCTGTCGCCGCGGGTGGCCGCGCACCTTATCGCGGCAGTCACCGAACGGTCCGCGCCCGACGGCCGCCAGGCCGCGGCCGCCCGGGTGGACGCGCTGACCGACCGCGAGCGCGAGGTCGCGCTCGCCGTCGCGCGGGGGCTGTCGAACGCCGACATCGCCGCCGAGCTGTACATGAGCGTGCCGACCGTGAAGACCCACGTCTCGCGCATCCTCACCAAGCTGGACGCCGCGAACCGCGTCCAAGCGGCCATCGTCGTCCACGACGCCGGGCTCGCTGCCGGCTGAGGGAGACGACACCCCGGGGGTGTGCGGCGGGCCGACACCGCCTCGGGGGCCGCGCTCGCCCCAGAAGCTGCTCCACAGCCACCTGCGGGCGTGCCGCGTCGGACGAGGGTGACCCGCGCCGACCGCCGCCGGAGACCTTGTCTTTTCACCTCCTGTTGGCGCGGCCCGACATCTGCCTGTGAGGCTGCCGCGAGTCCCGCTGGGCAGGAGCTTCCCGCCCAGCGTGACCGGTACCCGCTAACCGCGACAGGATTCGACCGGGCAGGACCGTCCAACCGGGCAGGAGCTTCCCGCCCAGCGCGACCGGTACCCGCTAACCGCGACAGGATCCGACCGGGCAGGACCGTCCGACCGGGCAGGAGTTTCCAGTCCAGTACGACCGGCGCCCCCTGATCGTGACGGGATCCGACCGGGCAGGACCGTCCGACCGGTTAGGAGTTTCGCGCCCGGCAGGATCGGCGCCCGCTGACCGCGACGGGATCCGACCGGGCAGGACCGTCCGGGTGGCCCGGATCGTTCGGCGGGCGCCTCGCCTCCGCCGGCGTGCTCCGGTCCTGCCCCGGCCCTGCACCGACCGTGATCGTGCGTGCTGACTTGTTC
>NZ_JBHUWC010000041.1:0-24742 GCF_042670225.1 Isoptericola sp. NPDC057191
CAGGTGCTGACCTGATCCTCGTCACGGGGGTTTGAGGATCAGGTCAGCACGCACGATTCCTGGCTAGCGCGCGGTGAGGGCGGCCAGGTCGACGCCGGCCCAGCGGGCGCCGACACCACGGAGCGTGGCGTGCCGTGTCCCCGCGCCCGGGTCGGTCTCGTCGTCCGCCCCGTCCGTCCCGTGCGCCCCGTGCGCGCCGTCCGCCCGGTCGCCGGACAGCGTGCCGGCGTCCCCGCGGGGACGCTCCAGGTCGATCTCCAGCCGGTCGTCCGTGAGCGCCTCGGCCAGGCCGCGGCCCCACTCCACCACCGTCACCGACTCCTCGAGCGACGAGTCCAGGTCGAGGGCGTCGAGCTCGCCGAGGCTGCCCAGGCGGTACGCGTCGACGTGCACGAGGGCGAGGCCGCGCGAACCGTCCTCCCGCGGGAGCGGCGGGTGCTCGCGCGCCACGATGAACGTGGGCGACGCCACCTGCCCGCGCACGCCCAGCGCGGCCCCGAGCCCCTGCGTGAGCGTGGTCTTGCCCGCTCCCAGGTCGCCCGTGAGGATCACCAGGTCCCCTGCGCGGAGCACGCCCGCCAGGGCCGCCCCCAGCGCTCGGGTGGCCTCCGCGTCCGGCAGGTCCGTCTCCGTCCGCACGACGACGTCGCTCACCGCTGCCCTTCCTCTCTCGTGGGAGTCACGGCCTCGAGGCCGGTGTAGACGCGCGGCGCGCGCGCCCCGATGCCCGTGACGATCTCGTAGCTGATGGTGCCCGCGGCGCGGGCCCAGTCCTCGGCGTTCGGCACCACGGCGCCGCGGTCGACGCCGTCCGACGCCCCGAAGAGCGTGACGACGTCCCCCGCCCGTTCCGTCGCGCCGGGGCCGAGGTCGACGACGAACTGGTCCATGCACACCCGCCCTGCCACGCGCAGCACGCGCGCCCCGCCGACGCCCACCGGGCCGCCGACGCCGACCGCGCCGCCCGACGCGTGCCGCTGGATGCCGTCGGCGTAGCCGAGCGGCACCACGCCGAGGCGGGTGTCCTGCGACGTCGTGTAGTGGTGCCCGTACGACACCCCGTGGCCGGCCGGCACGTCCTTGACCGTCGTGAGCCGGGCCTGGAGCGTCATCGCGCCCCGCAGGCCGAAGTCGCCGGGCGCCCCGAGCTGCGGCACCGGCGAGTGCCCGTAGACGGCGACGCCAGGGCGCACGAGGTCGTGGTGCAGGCGCGGGTCCGTGAGCACGGCCGCCGAATTCGCGAGGTGCCGCACCTCGAGGCCGAGGCCCGCGTCCTCCACGGTCCGGACCGCGCCGTCGAAGGCCGTCGCCTGCAGGCCGATCGACGGGTGCCCGGGCTCGTCCGCGCACGCCAGGTGCGACATCACGCCGACGACCCGCAGCACGCCCTCGGCCTCGAGCGCGGCCGCGCGCCGCACGACGTCGGGCAGGTCGGCGGGCATGATCCCGCTGCGGCCCAGGCCCGTGTCGACCTTGAGGTGCACCCGCGCGGGGACGCCCGCGGCGCGCGCGCCGGCCGCCACCTCGTCGAGGGCCCACGGTGCCGCGACACCGACGTCCACGCCCGTGGCGACGAGGCGGTCGAACGGCGCACCCGGCGCCGCGAGCCAGGTCAGCACCCGGGCGTCCTCGGGGGCGATCCCGCCGGCCCGGAGAGCGAGCGCCTCGGCGGGCACCGCGGTCCCGAGCCAGGTGGCCCCGCCCGCGAGCGCCGCGCGCGCCACGGGGAGCATGCCGTGCCCGTAGCCGTCGGCCTTGACCACGGCCATCACCGCCGCGCCCGGGGCGTGCCCGGCCAGTGCCCGGACGTTGTCGCGCACGGCCGACAGGTCGACGACGGCGCGCGCCAGCTGGCCGTCGTCGAAGGGCAGGTCGGGGACCTCGGTGCTCACGGTCACCGATTCTCTCACCGCTCTCACGCCGCGCTCCCGTCCCGCGCGCCGGCCGGCCACGCCGACCACGCGGCCAGCCGGCGCCGCGAGCGGAACTCCCGTGGTGCGCCGCCGAGGGGGTCGACGAACGCGAGCGAGCGGGCGAGCAGCTGCAGGGGGCGCGCCGGGTCGTCGGGCGCGTCGGCGCGCAGCTCCGGCCAGAACGGGTCGTGCAGGAGGGGCAGCCCGAGGGACGCCATGTGCAGCCGCAGCTGGTGCGTCTTGCCGGTGTGCGGCTCCAGCCGGTAGAGCCCGAGCCCGCGCGCCTCGTCGCGCGCGACCAGCGTCACCCGTGACTCGGCGTTCGGCTCGCCCGCCTCCTCCTGCGCCCGCACGACGCCCCGGTGCTTGACGATGCGCGAGCGGACCGTCGTCGTGCCGCCCGCACCCAGCCGGGCCGCCACCGCCGAGCCGGGCTCCGGCAGCGGCGCCACCGCCTCGTAGACCTTCTGCACGGCGCGGTCCTGGAACGCCGTCTGGTAGGCGCCGCGCACCTGCGGCCGCACCGTCAGCACGAGCACGCCGGCGGTGGGCCGGTCGAGGCGGTGCGCGGGCACCAGCTCCGGCAGGTCCAGGGTGGCGCGCAGGTGCACGAGCACGGTGCGGGTCACCCACCGGCCGCGTGGCATTGTCGCGACGAGGTGGGGCTTGTCGACCACGAGCAGGTCGTCGTCGCGGTGCAGCACCTCGAGCTCCGCGAGCGTGGGGACCTCGGGCTCGTCCGCGGGCGGGTCGCGGTAGAGGTAGAGGAAGCCGCGGGGCTCGTAGGGCGTGGCGTCGTCGACGACGACGCCCGCGCCGGTGACCACCTCACCGGCGGCCAGCTTCTCGCGCAGGCGGGCGGCGTCGTGCTCGAACCGTTCCAGGAGGTACTGGGCCGCCGTCGTGTACCGGGCCGTGCTCGCCGCGTCGTGGGGCAGCACCAGCCGCGTGGGGTTGAGCCCGTCGCGCACCGGCAGGGGCGGACGGTGCGGGCCGGGACCTCCAGACGACGCGGGCACCGCTCCATTCTCCCGGGTCCCCGGGTCCCCGGGCACCGAGCACTGGGCATCGGGGCATGATGGAGCCCATGAGCCTCTACGACATCCCGTTCGAGCGCATGGACGGCACGACGACGACCCTGGCGGAGCACCGGGACGACGTCGTGCTGGTGGTCAACGTCGCCTCGCGCTGCGGGCTCACGCCTCAGTACGAGGCCTTGGAGCAGCTGCAGAAGTCGTACGCCGACCGCGGCTTCACCGTGGTCGGCTTCCCCAGCAACCAGTTCCTGCAGGAGCTGTCCTCCGACGACAAGATCGCCGAGTTCTGCTCCACCACCTACGGGGTGACGTTCCCGGTCGTCTCGAAGGTCCGGGTGAACGGGCGGCACGCGCACCCGCTGTTCGTCGAGCTGAAGAAGACGCCCGACGCCGGCGGTCACGACGGCCGGGTGCGGTGGAACTTCGAGAAGTTCCTCGTGCTCCCCGGGGCAGACGTGCACCGGTTCGCCCCGCAGACCGTGCCGGACGACCCGGAGATCGTCGCCCTGATCGAGAAGGCCCTGCCGAGGTAGTCCGGGGCCCCGCCGAGGTAGTTCAGGTCCCGCCGAGGTAGTTCAGGTCCCGCCGAGGTAGTTCAGGTCCCGCCGAGGTAGTCCGGACCCCGCCGACGTAGTTCAGGTCTCGGTGAGGTAGCTCAGGACGTCACGCCTCCAGGTGCAGCCAGCGCTCCGTGACCACGTAACCGAGGGCCTCGTTCGCGCGCCGCGACGCGACGTTGTCGCCGGACCCGCCCGTGCCGAACCGCGTCCGCCCCGTCGCGGCGAGGTCGAGCACCGCGGCGCCCTTCACGGCTGTGGCCAGGCCGCGGCGCCGGGCCGCCGCGCGCGTCACGGTGAAGTCGATGTCGACGCGGTCCGCGACCGGGTACAGCACCGTCGCCGCGTCGAGCCTGCCGTCGGCGGCGAACGCGCCGAACGCCCAGCGCTCTCCGGCGGCCAGCGCCGCGCCGAGCTCGCCGGCGTCGGGCACGTCGTGCGACGTCGCGACCGTCACCGGGTAGTCGCCCGCGGCGCCCGCGTCCAGGGCGACGAGGGCCGTCGCCTCCTCGGGTGCGAGCGCGCGGACCGTCCACCCCGCCTCGCGCGCGGCGTCGACCGCCGCGCGGCACGTGTCCAGGACGTCGGGGGTGACGGTAAGCCGGGCACCCCACGACTCGGACCGCACCCGCGCCCCGGAGTCGAGGAGGCGTGCTGCCTCCGGGTCGTCGGAGCGCAGGACCCGCACGGGCTGTGTCGTCGTCATCAGGTCGCAGGCTACCGGGGAGCGGTCACCCGCGGTCCGTCCCGGGGTCGCGGCCCACGAGCAGGGCGGCGATCTCGGCGGGCACGGCGCCCGCGACGTCGAGGGCGGCGACCGGGCCCCCGGGGTTGGCGCGGTGCGCCGCGCGCCCGTGCACCAGGGCGGCGGCCGCGGCCACCTCGGCCGCGAGGGCTGGACGCTCGACCACCTCGTCCGCGCGGCCGGCGAGCATGGCGCCCAGCACGCCCGCCAGCACGTCGCCCGCCCCTGCCGTGGCCAGCCACGCCGGGCCGTCGGCCTGCGCGTACGTGGTGTCCGGCCCCACGACGACGGTCACGCCGCCCTTGAGCAGCACGGTCGCGCCCGTCAGCTCGTGCGCGCGGCGGGCCCAGCGCAGCGGCTCGGCCTCCACGTCGGCCCGCCGCACGTCCTCGCCGCGCGAGCGCAGCAACGCGGTCAGCTCACCCGCGTGCGGGGTGAGCACGAACCACGGCGGGACGACGTCGTCGAGCAGGCCGAGACCGCCCGCGTCGACGACGGCGGGCACCGGGCCGCCGGCGGTCCCGGCGAGGTTGCCGGCCGCGGCCGCCAGCGCGGCCCGGCCGCGCTCGTGCTGCCCGTCGTCGAGGCCAGAGTCCTCCCCCTCGTGCGCCGCCTCCGGCCCGCCCGGCACTCCCGGCCCGACCACCCAGGCCTGCACCCGGCCGGGCGCGGTGACCCCCTCCGGACGGGCGGCCAGCACCGGGCGGCCCACGCCGTCCGACCCGCGGAAGCGCACCATCCCCGCGCCGGCGCGCACCGCGGCGGTGGTGGCGAGGACTGCCGCGCCGGGGTACGTCGTCGTGCCCGCGACGACGCCGACGACGCCGCGCGAGTACTTCTGGTCGGCGGGCCCCGGCACCGGCCACGCGCGGGCGACGTCGGCGGGTGCCAGCCGGCGCACCGCGGGGTCGCCCTCCGGGCGCAGGCCGAGGTCGACGACGCTCACCTCTCCCGCGTGCGCGGCCGCCGGCGGCAGCAGCAGGCCGGGCTTGATCGCGCCGAACGTCACCGTGCGGTCGGCGGCCAGCACCGGGCCGGGCACGGCGCCGTCGTCCACCCCGATGCCGGAGGGCAGGTCGACCGCCACCACCCACGGCGCCGTGAGCGGGCTGTCGGCCCCGGCACGCCGTGCGTCGCGGGCCGACAGCCCGCTCACCACCTGCTCGGCGAGGCCACGCAGCGGACCGTGGGCGCCGATGCCGACCAGCCCGTCGAGCACGACGTCGGCGCGCGCGGCGTCGTCGAGCACCGCGCCCAGGAGGCCGGGGGCGGAGAACAGCTCCACGACCCGGCCGCCGGCGCCCTCCAACGCCGCGCGGCCTTCCGCGTGGAACCGCTCGGCGACCAGCACCGCCGTGACCTCGAGCCCGCGCCGTGACAGCACCGCGCCGGCGTGCAGCGCGTCGCCCCCGTTGTTCCCGGCCCCGACGAGGAGGACGACGCGCGCCCCGCGGACCGGGCCGCGTCGCGCCGCGACGTCCCGCACGACGTGCGTCGCCAGGGCGAACGACGCCCGCTCCATCAGCGGGACGCCGGCGGCGAGCAGCGGCTCCTCGGCGGCACGGACGGCGGACGCGGGCCACGACGTGATCATGAGACGCATCCTGCCGCCACCGCCCCGACGACGCAGGTGGGGCATAGGCTCGGGCCCATGCGATTCGGACTCTTCATCCCGCAGGGCTGGCGCCACTCGCTCACCGACGTCCCTCCGGAGCAGCACTGGGAGACGATGCTGTCCCTGCTCCACTACGCCGACAACGCAGCGGCCGGGGAGCCGATCCCCGGCGGCCCGTGGGCCTGGGACTCCGTGTGGGTCTACGACCATTTCCACACCGTCCCGGTGCCCAGCACCGAGGCCACGCACGAGGCGTGGACGCTGATGGCGGCGTTCGCGGCCGCGTCCCAGCGCGTGAAGCTGGGGCAGATGTGCACGTGCATGTCGTACCGCAACCCCGCCTACCTGGCGAAGGTCGCCTCCACCGTGGACGCGATCTCCGGCGGCCGCGCCCAGCTGGGCATCGGCGCCGGCTGGTACGAGCACGAGTGGCGCGCGTACGGCTACGGCTTCCCCCGCGCCGGGGAGCGGCTGCGAGCGCTCGACGAGGGCCTGCAGATCATCACGCAGATGTGGCGCACCGGGTCGTCCGGGAAGTTCGACGGCGAGACGTACCAGGTGGACGGCGCCCTCTGCTACCCGCAGCCGCTGCAGCAGCTGCCCGTCGGCGACGGCGGCGCCGACGTGCCGAGCATCCCGCTGTGGGTCGCCGGCGGCGGCGAGAAGAAGACGCTGCGCATCGCCGCGCGGTTCGCGCAGTACACCAACTTCGACGGCTCGCCCGAGGGCTTCGCGCACAAGTCCGCCGTGCTGGAGCAGCACTGCCGCGACCTCGGTCGGGACTTCGGTGAGATCACCCGGTCCGCCGACTACAACGTGGTCGTCGGGGAGAACCAGGCCGAGGTGGACGACCGCCTCGCATGGATCGAGTCGCACTTCCGCAAGTACGCCCCCGGCGAGCGTGCCGAGGCGGAGATCGCGAGCTGGCGCAACGGCCCCCTGGTCGGCACGCCCGAGCAGGTCGTCGAGAAGCTCACCGAGCTGCGCTCCCTCGGGATGACGTACGCGATCACCTACTTCCCGAACGCGGCCGCCGACCGCGACCAGATCGAGCTGTTCCAGCGACAGGTCATCCCCGCGCTGCAGGACTGACCGCCGCGCCCCCGGGCTCCCCGGCCGTCCGGGCCGGGGAGCTCCACGGGTCGCCACGACCGCCCTCCTCGGCGCCCCCGGGCCGCAGGAGCTCGTCGAACCTCCGGGTGGCGAACCGCACCAGGTCGTCGGCGTCGAAGAGGCGGCAGAGCGCCTGCCCCACCGTGCCGGACGACGTCGTCCCCCTCGCCTCGAACTCCGCGCCGACGAGGGGGAACAGGGTGCCCAGGTCGTCGGCCACGTCGGCGCTCTCCACCCAGGCCCGCTCCCCCGCGACGACCGCCGGGAAGCGCCGCAGCTTGCGGCGGTGGTGCGGGCTGCGCCCCTCGGCATGGTGCAGGAAGGTGTTGCGGTCGTGGCCGACACCGAGCAGGAGGACACGTCCCCCGAGCTCACGGACCGTGCCGAACGGCGACACCTCGCCCACCCCGTAGGCGAGGCTCTGCCGCGCCACGACCTGGCCGGCCGCGCGCCCGTGGGCCACGACGGACACCTGGGGGTGGCTGCTGCGCAGCGTCCCCGCCGTCCTGCGGAGCTCCTCGGGCACGGCGCCCATCTGGCTGGGCGTGTCGGGCGTGAACAGGGGGACCGCGTCCCGTCGGGCCTGCACGTCCGACGGCGGCGGGCCGGCCACGGACGGGTCCGGGTCGGCGACCTGCGGCGTGAACGCCGGCATCACCAGCGTGCCGGCGGCGCCCACCGCGGCGCACAGGCTGTCGACCACGACCGACGCGCCGCCGTCGACCGCTCCGAAGGCGGACAGGGAGGCGTGCACCATCAGCACGTCCCCGTCGCGGACACCGAGCCGGCGCCACGCGCCGAGAAGATCGTCCCGGCCCAGGGCCTCGCGCGTCGGCATGGACCGATCCTGTCGCGCGCCACCGACACGCGGCGGCCGGCGACGGAGGCGGACGTCAGCCCTCCGCCACCACCATCGCCGACGCGATGCCGGCGTCGTGGGAGATGGACAGGTGCCAGGTCTTCACGCCGAGCTCGTCGGCGCGCGCCTGCACCGTGCCGCGCAGCTCGACCTGCGGCGGGCCGCCGACGACGCGGTGCACGGTCGCGTCGTGCCAGTGCAGGTCGCCGGGAGCGCCGAGCGCCTTGGCGATGGCCTCCTTCGCCGCGAACCGCGCCGCGAGCGACGACGCCGGGAGGTCGCGCTCGGCGTCGGTGAAGAGCTTCTCGCGCAGGCGCGGCACCCGCTCGACGGTCGCCATGAACCGGGCGACGTCCACCACGTCGATACCCACGCCGATGATCATGGGCCCAGCCTAGGTGTCGGTCCCCCGGCCCCGGCCTGTGGCCACGACGGACACTCTCAGCCCGGCGCGCGCACCCCGGCCTCGTCCTGCGGCTCCACCAGCGACCGCCAGCGGAACCACTTGCGCTCCAGCTCCGCCTCGAGGTCGACCCCGAACCGGCGTGCCACGAGCAGCAGCTGGGCCAGGACGTCGGCGAGCTCCGCCCGGAAGGCGGCGTCGACCTCGCCGTCGCCCTCGCCCCGGTCGCGCGACCGGCCCGAGCGGGCGAGGTAGGCCTGGGTGAGCTCGCCGACCTCCTCGTGCAGCTTCAGCACCAGCCAGTCGTCGGTGCGCGGGATGCCGAAGCGTCGCTCGTACACGCGCGAGATGATCTCCAGCTCGTCGGACAGCTCGTCCAGCTCCATGTCCCGATCATGCCCCTTCGTCGGCCGGCCGCGGTCTCGCCCCGCGCGCGAGCAACCCGACCCGGACCCTAGGCTCGGCGCCGTGGCGAGCGTCCGCGTGGGCCTGTCCGGCTGGCAGTACGCCCACTGGCACGGCTCCTTCTACCCCGACGGCACCCGGCGTGCCGACGAGCTGTCCTACGCCGCGGCGCGCTTCGGGTCCCTCGAGCTCAACGGCACGTTCTACGGCCTGCAGCGGCCGAGCTCGTTCCTCCGCTGGCGCGACCAGGTGCCGCCCGGGTTCACCTTCGCGGTCAAGGGCAGCCGTTACGTCACGCACCTCAAGCGCCTGCGCGACCCGGGCACGGCGCTGGCGAACTTCGTCGCGAGCGGGCTCCTCGCCCTCGGCGACCGGCTCGGGCCCGTGCTGTGGCAGCTTCCCGAGCGCACCTCCTTCGACGCCGAGGTGCTCGCGCCCTTCCTCGAGCTCCTGCCCCGCACGACCGCGGCCGCCGGACGCCTGGCGGCCGCCCATGACGACCGCCTGCGGGCCGAGGCGTGGACCGACCCGGGCGAGGACCGGCCGCTGCGGCACGCCCTGGAGGCCCGCCACGCGTCGTTCGAGGACCCGGCGGCCCTGCAGCTCTTGCGCGACCACGACGTCGCCCTCGTCGTCTCCGACGGCGCCGGGCGCTGGCCGATGCTCGACCACCAGACCGCCGACCTCGCGTACGTGCGGCTGCACGGCCCGACGGAGCTGTACGCGAGCCGCTACGACGACGCGCGCCTCGACCGCTGGGCCGGCTGGGTGCGGCGCCGGCACGACGCCGGGCAGGACGTGGTCGTCTACTTCGACAACGACGGTCACGCCCACGCGCCGCGGGACGCCCTGCGCCTCCTGGAGCGTCTCGGCGACGTCGCGGACCCGTGGCCACCGTGAGCCACCGTTCGCCACCGTGAGGTCCGGACGTCGTCCGCGGCCCGTGGTTGCCCGGTTCTGGGCCGACTCGGGCAGAATCGACGGGTGGCACCTCCCCTCCCCGACCCGGCAGCGCTGCACGGCACCGGCGGCCCCGCCGCCCGACCCGCCGACCCCGGCGGCGGTGCGCCCCTACCGCTGGGCGACCACCTGACGCGGCTCGCGCCGGCCTCGCCGTACGTCGACCTCGACCGCGCCGCGTGGAGCCGCCTGTCGGCGTCGACACCGCTCCCCCTGACCGACGCGGACGTCGAACGCCTGCGCGGCCTCGGCGACCCGATCGACCTGGCCGAGGTGGACGACGTCTTCCGGCCGCTGTCACGCCTGCTCAACCTGTACGTCGCGGCGAGCGCGGGCCTGCACCGCGCGACGTCGACGTTCCTGCACGAGGAGCCGCCGCGCACGCCGTACGTCATCGGTGTCGCGGGGTCGGTCGCGGTCGGCAAGTCGACGACGGCGCGCATCCTGCGCGAGATGATGGCGCGCTGGCCGGACACCCCGCACGTCGAGCTCGTCACGACGGACGGTTTCCTGTACCCGAACGCGGAGCTGCAGCGCCGCGGGATCATGGACCGCAAGGGCTTCCCCGAGTCCTACGACCGGCGCGCCCTCATCCGGTTCCTCTCCCGTGTGAAGGCGGGCCAGCCGGAGGTGCGCGCCCCCGTGTACTCGCACGTCGTCTACGACATCGTGCCGGGCGCGGAGGTCGTGGTGCGCAAGCCGGACGTGCTGATCGTCGAGGGCCTGAACGTGCTCCAGCCGGCAAGGCCGTCGGCGGTGGACGAGTCCACGGTCGCGGTGAGCGACTTCTTCGACTTCTCGATCTACGTCGACGCCCGGACGCGCAACATCCGGCAGTGGTACGTGGAGCGCTTCCTGCAGCTGCGCAGGACGGCGTTCAGCCGGCCGGAGTCGTACTTCCGGCGCTACGCGGACCTGTCGGACGCGGAGGCGACGGAGCGGGCCCTGTCGATCTGGGAGTCGATCAACGCGCCGAACCTCGAGCACAACGTGCTGCCCACGCGCGGGCGCGCCACCCTCGTGCTCACGAAGGGGTCGGACCACTCGGTGCAGCGGGTGCGGCTGCGCAAGCTCTGACGGGACCGTCAGGCGGCGCGCGTGGTGGGCTCGGCGTCGGCGCCGTCGGCGCCGCCCTCCTCGTCGGCCGGCACCGGCAAGACCTTGGCGGGGCCGGCGACCCGCTGCACCACCTGGTCCACCAGGACGCCCAGGAGGATGCCGGCGACCACGCCGGACACCATCGCGAGGAGGGTGTTGTGGCCGAGCCAGGACGCCGCGGCAAGGCCGATCAGCATCGAGTAGACGCCCCAGGTGACGGCGGCGATCGCGGAGAAGACCATGAAGCGGCGGCGCGGGTAGCCGACTGCCCCGGCGGTCATGTTCACCGCGACGCGCCCGATGGGCACGTACCGGGCCGCGAGGATGAACGACGCTCCCCGGTGGTCGAGGGCGTGCCGCGCCCACGCGACGGACTTGCGGCCGCGCGCAGAGCGCAGGAACGCGAACCGTTCGGTGCCGACGGAGCGGCCGATCTGGTAGGCGATCTGGTCGCCCGTCCAGGCGCCGACGATGGCGAGGGCGAGGACGCCCGGCAGCCAGGGCACGCCCTCGGTGTGCGCCAGGACCGTCAGGGTGATGACCACGGACTCGCTGGGGATCGGCGGGAAGAACCCGTCGACCGTCGCGGAGACGTACATGGCGGGGTAGATCCACGCGGACGCGCCCAGGTCGAGGATCCAGCTCTCCAGCTGTCCCAGCATCGTCGACAGACTCTCCAGCACGGTCCCTCGGTTCGTCGGCCGGGAGGGTGACCTCCGGCGGTCGCGCGACGCCGGACGGCGTCACGAGACCCAGCCTAGGCAGAGTCAGGGCACAGGCTGCATGGGGAATTCCCCCGGTTCCACCCTGAGCGCCGTATGTTCACCCGAGGTCCACGACCGCGCCGTAGCGCACGAGGTTCTCGTTCGAGGTGAGCGTGCGCAGGCGTGCGTGGTCGAGGTACAGCTCGCCCGCGAGATGGTCGGTCTCGTGCTGCACGATGCGTGCCGGCCAGCCGGACAGCACCTCGTCGACCGGCGCGCCGGTCTCGTCCCGGGCGGTGAGGCGCACGCGGCGGTGCCGCGCGACGACGGCCTGCCAGCCACGCACGGACAGGCAGCCCTCGTGGAAGGCCGCGCGCTCCGGCTCGCCGTCCGCACCGGGTACGGGCTCGTACCGCGGGTCGACGAGCACCCGGAAGGGCAGCGGGGTCCGCTCGCGCGGGTCGTCGGCCTGGGTACCGGCGTCCTCGACGACGGCGATCGCCAGACCGATCCCGACCTGCGGCGCCGCGAGCCCGACGCCCGGGGCGGCGTGCATCGTGCGCCGCATCGCGTCGACCAGCCCCGGCAGCACGTCGCCCAGCTGCCCCGTGTACGGCGCGGCGACGGCGCGCAGCACCGGGGCACCTGCCTGCACGATCGGCAGGATCCCGGTGCCGGGGCCCTCGGCGGCGGTGTCCGCCCGGTCCAGCAGGTCGACGACCGCGGCCCGCAACGCCTCGTCGGTCGCGCTGCCCGGGGCGGTCGCAGGGCCGTCGGTCACAGGGCCGTCCGTCACAGGGCCAGCCGGTCGCGCACGACGGCCGCGAGCGTGTCCGCCACGGAGTCGGCCTGCGACTGGCTGGCGGCCTCGACCATGACCCGCACCAGCGGCTCGGTGCCGGACGGGCGCAGCAGCACGCGCCCGGTGTCGCCCAGCTGCGCCTCGGCACGCTCGACGGCCGCGCGGACGCCCTCGTCCTCGCCCGCACGGGCCTTGTCCACGCCCTTGACGTTGACGAGGGTCTGCGGCAGGCGCGGGACGTCAACGGCGAGGTCGGCCAGGCGTCGCCCGCTCGCCTTCACGCGCGCGGCCAGGTGCAGCGCCGTGAGCACGCCGTCGCCCGTGGTGGCGTGGTCCGCCAGGATGATGTGGCCGGACTGCTCGCCGCCCAGGCCGTACCCGTGGGCCCGCATCTGCTCGAGCACGTACCGGTCCCCCACGCCCGTCTGGACGGTCGTGATGCCGGCGTCGCGCATGGCGAGCAGCAGGCCGAGGTTGCTCATCACCGTGACCACCAGGGTGTCCGAGGGCAGGCGCCCCTCGTCCTTGAGGGCGCGGGCGAGGATGCCGAGGATCTGGTCGCCGTCGACGAGGACGCCGCCGTGGTCGACGGCCAGGCACCGGTCCGCGTCGCCGTCGAACGCGACGCCGAAGTCGGCCTCGGCAGCCACGACGACGGCCTGCAGCTGCTCGGGGTGCGTGGAGCCGGCCTTCTCGTTGATGTTGCGGCCGTCGGGGCTGGCGTTGATGACGACGACGTCGGCACCGGCCTCGCGCAGCGCCTCCGGGCCGACCTGGCTGGCGGCGCCGTTCGCGGCGTCGACGGCGATGCGCAGGCCCTCCAGCGGCCGCACGTCGGGCGTCGTGCCGATGCTGGCCACGAGGTGCTCCACGTACTGCTGCGCCGCGATGCCGGTGTCCGAGCGCATGCGCCCGACGTCCGCGCCCACGGGCCGGTCCCACTCCTGGCCGAGCCGCGCCTCGATCTCGTCCTCGACGTGGTCGGCGAGCTTGTAGCCACCGCGGGCGAAGAACTTGATGCCGTTGTCGGGCATCGCGTTGTGGGAGGCGGAGATCATCACGCCGAGGTCCATGTCCATGGCCCCGACGAGGTGCGCGAGCGCGGGCGTGGGCAGCACGCCGAGGTTGACCACGTCGACCCCGGAGCTCGCGAGACCCGCGCCCACCGCGGCCGACAGGAACTCTCCCGACGCCCGCGGGTCGCGGCCGACGACGGCGCGTGGCCGGTGGCCCTGGAACTCGCCGGACGTCCCGAGGACGTGCGCCGCCGCGCTCCCGAGCCCCAGGGCCAGGTCTGCGGTGACGTCCCGGTTGGCGAGGCCACGGACCCCGTCGGTGCCGAACAGTCGCACGATGTCTCCTCCTCCGGGCGCGGCGGGAGCTCCGCTCTGGCGCCCACGGCGTCCACGACGGACGCCGCACCGATCGTAGCCGGACGTGCGGACGGCCCCGCCGGAGTGTTCCGACGGGGCCGTCCTTGCGCTGACGCTCCGGCCGGTGTCCGACCAGGAGCGCTCGATCAGCGCTTCGAGTACTGCGGCGCCTTGCGGGCCTTCTTGAGACCGGCCTTCTTCGACTCGACCGCACGCGGGTCACGCGTGAGGTAGCCGGCCTTCTTCAGCGCGGGGCGGTTCGCCTCGGAGTCGATCGCGTTGAGCGCACGGGCGATGCCCAGGCGCACCGCGCCGGCCTGGCCCGAGGGGCCACCACCGGTGATGCGGACGATGACGTCGAAACGGCCCTCGACCTCGACCAGCTTCAGCGGCGAGTTCACGAGCTGCTGGTGCACCTTGTTCGGGAAGTAGTCCTCGAGGGTGCGACCGTTGATCTTCCAGGTCCCGGTGCCGGGGACGAGACGCACGCGCGCCACGGCCTCCTTGCGGCGGCCGACGGCCGCCCCGGGAGCGGTGATGGACTGGCCGCCGTCCGCGACGGGCGCGGCGGACTCAGAGGTGTAGGTGCTGGGCGTGTTCTCGTCCAGCTCGGTGTCGACGGTGGTCTCGGCCACTGTGATTCCTTCGCTTTGCATCCGGCAGCGGCTCAGGCCTGCTGCGAAACCTGGGTGATCTCGAACGGCTTGGGCTGCTGAGCCGCGTGCGGGTGCTCCGCGCCGCGGTAGACCTTCAGCTTGCCCAGCTGCTCGCGACCGAGCGTGGTCTTGGGGATCATGCCGCGAACGGCCTTCTCCACGGCGCGCTCCGGGTTCTTCTCGAGGAGCTCGCCGTAGGCCACGGAGCGGAGACCGCCCGGGTAGCCGGAGTGGCGGTAGGCCAGCTTGGTCTCCCGCTTGTTGCCGCTCAGGGCGACCTTGTCCGCGTTGATGACGATGACGAAGTCACCGCCGTCGACGTGCGGGGCGAAGGTCGGCTTGTGCTTCCCGCGCAGGAGGATGGCGACCTGGCTCGCCAGGCGGCCCAGGACGACGTCGGTCGCGTCGACGACATACCAGTCGCGCTGGACGTCGCCGGGCTTGGGGGTGTACGTACGCACGGTTGCGTCACCTTTTCGTGTTCGGTGTCGTCGGGCGAGAAGCGGCGCCCGATGAGTCAGGTTGTTGTGCGCGGGTGCTCCGGTGGCGTCCTGGCCAGGGCATCGTCGGGTGCGAGTGGGCGCGCTGACGACGCGGACGCCGGGGCATAGCACAACGACGAGCCAGTTTAGCGGCCGTTCGGTACACGGGTCAAAGCGACGACCGTCACGTCCCGAGAGCGCCGCGGAGGGCCGCGTGGCGGGATGCGGGCTCCGTCGCCGGGAGGCACCGTAGGGGCATGACCGACGAGACACCCGCTACCTCCGCCGACCCCGAGACCGGAGCCGAGGGCGACGAGGACCAGCTCCCCCAGGAGGACACCCTGCTCGACCCCGAGCTCGACGACGTCCTCGACGAGGGGTACTCGCCGCTCGAGCGCTCCCGGTCGAACCACTGGGGCGAGACCGCCTGGGAGGAGTCGGCCGGCGAGCCCCTCGACCGGCGGCTGGCCGAGGAGCAGCCGGACGTCTGGGAGGCCGACCCGCTGGACCGGCCGGACACCACGCGCGCCGGGCGGCTCGCGGAGGACCCGTTCGCCGACCCCAACGAGGACGGCGACCGCGAGAACGACATCTACGGCGAGGACGCCGGCATCGACGGTGCGGGCGCGAGCGCCGAGGAGGCCGCCGTGCACTGGGTCGAGGAGCCCTGAGCCGGCCCTGAGGCCGGCCCTGGGGCCGGCACCGAGCCGGTCAGGACCACGTCTCGGTCCTCGCGGCGCCGTCGCGTCGCGCCGCTCCCGGTGATCCCGCCAGCCCTGTCAGTCCCGTCAGCCCTGTCAGCCCCGTCAGTCGACCTCGCTCTGCTCCCGCCTCGCCCGCACGCGGTCGGCGCGAGCGGCGAGGTCGACGTCGTCCGGGTAGGCCACGTGCTCCAGGACGAGGCCCCGCGCCGCGACGACCCCCGCGGCCGCGGACCTCGACCGGCCCGCCAGGACCGCCGCCGGGTCGCTCTCGGGCCGTCGCCCCTCCCCCACGGCCAGCGACATCCCGACCAGCGCCCGCACCATCGAGTGGCAGAACGCGTCCGCCTGCACCGTCGCGACGGCCAGGCCCTCGTCCGGGCCCTCGGTCGGCCGGGCCCACGACAGCTCGGTGAGCTCGCGGATCGTCGTCGCGCCCTCGCGAGGCTTGCAGAACGACGCGAAGTCGTGCAGGCCCACCAGGGGCTGGACGGCGCGGTGCATCGCGTCGACGTCGAGCCGTCGCCGGTGCCAGAGCACCCAGTCCCGGCGCAACGGGTCGCGCAGGGCAGGGTCGTCGGCCACACGGTAGGCGTACCGGCGGTGCAGCGCGGAGAAGCGGGCGTCGAAGCCGGCGGGGGCCTCGGACGCGCGGTGCACGACGACGTCCGGCGGCAGCACCCCGGCGAGCCGGTCGGCGAGGGCGACGCCCGGCTCCCGGTCGGAACGGCCCGGCAGCACCTCCCAGCGGGCCCGTGGGACGTCGACGTGCGCGACCTGGCCGCGCGCGTGCACCCCCGCGTCCGTGCGGCCTGCGACCGTCAGACGGGGCCGCGGCAGCCCGAGCGGCTCCGTGCGCAGGATCGTGGCGAGGGCGTCCTCGAGGACCCCCTGCACGGTCCGCAGGCGCGGCTGGGTCGCCCAGCCGGCGAAGTGGGTGCCGTCGTAGGCGAGGTCGAGACGCACCCGGAGGGTGTCGTCGGGCGGTGTCGGCGTGCTCACCGCCCCATTGTGGCCGGATGATGTCCCCTGATGGTCGACACAGGCGCCACGGCGCACCCCACCGGACCCCGGCCCGACGGCGGGACCGCCGACGTGCTCACTCTCGCCGTCGACTGCGGCGGCGGGGGCATCAAGGCTGCCGTGCTGGACTCCGCGGGCACGGCGCACGCCACGCCCGTCCGCGTGCCCACGCCGTACCCGCTGCCGCCGCGGCTGCTCCTGGACACGGTCGCGGACATCGCCGACCGGCTCCCGGCGGCGCACCGGGTGACGCTGGGGATGCCGGGGATGATCCGCCACGGCGTGGTCGTGCACACCCCGCACTACGTCACGCGGTCCGGCCCGCGCTCGCGCGTGCTGCCGGAGCTGGTCGAGGCCTGGTCCAGCTTCGACGTCCGCGGCGCCCTCGCACGCCGCCTGGGCATGCCCGCGATGGTGCTCAACGACGCCGAGGTGCACGGCGCGGGCGTCGTGGCCGGGTCCGGCGTGGAGCTGGTGCTCACGCTCGGCACCGGGCTCGGGTCCGCGCTGTTCGACGGCGGCCGCGTCGCGCCCCACCTCGAGTGGTCGCACGCCCCGGTACGACGGGGCGCCACCTACGACCAGTACATCGGCGAGCCGGAGCGGCGGCGGCTGGGCGACGGGCTGTGGTCGCGCCGCGTGGTCGCGACGGTCGACGGCCTACGGCCCGTCTTCCACTGGGACCGGCTGTACCTGGGCGGCGGCAACTCGCGTCGGATCACCCCGACGGCGCTCGACCGCCTGGGCGACGACGTCGTCGTCGTGCCGAACTCCGCCGCGCTGGTCGGCGGGGCGCGCGCCTGGGACCTGCCGCTCGCCTGAGCCCGGGCCGGCGCGGGCCACCTCGGCGGCCGCCTCCAGCAGCACCCGGGCGAACGCCACCGGAGCATCGAGGCTCACCAGGTGCCGGGCGTGGGGCACGACCACCAGACGCGCCTGCGCCCCGCCCCGGCGGGCCGCAGCGACGAACGCCCGCTCCTGGGTCCTGAAGTGGTCGTAGCGCCCGTTGACGACCCACACGGGGCTGTCCGCCGCGGCGAGCGCGCCGAGCACGTCCACCGGGGCCAGCTCGCGCAGCACGGCGCTCATGACCGCCAGGGCGAAGCCGCCCGCCCCGATGTCCCGGACGCCCTCCTCGTCGAGGGCGAGGCGCACGAAGGACTCGTTGAGCCGCGCGCCGCCGTCGGGCCAGCGCTCGATCCAGCGGGCCAGCGAGAGCCACGCCGGGCGCAGCGGCGACGACGTGACCGTGCTGCACGATGCCGCCACGAGGCCCGCGCTCTGCGCGGGGTGCCTGGCGCGGTGCTCGATCGCCACGTACCCGCCGAGCGACAGCCCGGCGACCAGGGCCCGTCCGCCCGCCGCGTCGACCGCGTCGCGCACGGCCGCCACGGCGCCGTCGAGGGTGAACGGCTCCGCACGCCGCGCGCCGTGGCCCGGCAGCTCCACGGCCGTCGCGCTGACGCCCGCACCGTCGAGGATCTCGAGCTGGCGGCGCCACATCGTGCGGGAGGTCCGTGACCCGTGCACGAGCACCACCGGCACGCCGAGAGCAGCCATCCCCCTACCGTGCCACGACGCCTGACCGAGGCCCTCCCGGGGACGACGCAGCCCCGCACCACCTGACGGTGGCACGGGGCTGCGTGGTGCGCGAAGGAGCGCTCAGGAGCCTGGGGTCAGGCGTCCTTCGACTCCTCGGCCGGAGCCTCGGGGGCCTCGGTCGCCTCGACGGCGGCCTCGTCCTCGACCTTGGCGGGCTTCTCGTCGGCCTTGGCGGACTTCTCGGTGGCCTTGGTGGCCTCCTTGACGACGGCCTGCTTCGGGCTCACGGGCTCGGTGACGAGCTCGATGACCGCCATGGGGGCGTTGTCGCCCTTCCGGTTGCCGATCTTGGTGATGCGCGTGTAGCCACCGTTGCGCTCGGCCATGGCCGGGGCGATCTCGGTGAACAGGGTGTGCACCACGGACTTGTCGCGGACGACGGTCAGCACCCGGCGACGAGCGTGCAGGTCACCGCGCTTGGCGAAGGTGATCAGGCGCTCGGCCAGCGGACGCAGGCGCTTCGCCTTCGTCTCGGTGGTGGTGATGCGGCCGTGCTCGAAGAGCGAGGTCGACAGGTTCGCGAGGATCAGTCGCTCGTGAGCCGGGCTGCCACCGAGCCGCGGACCCTTGGTGGGGGTAGGCATTTCTGGTTCTCCTTGAGGGTGGATCCGCGCCGCGCGGCCCGGTCAGGTCGAGCGGGCTGCTGCGGGCGCGGAGACGTCAGTACGACTGCTCGTCGGTGTACGTGGCCTCGTCGTCCCCACCGCTGAAGTACGCGGCGCTGGACGGGTCGAAGTCGAGCGGCGAGTCCTTCAGCGAGAGGCCCAGCTCGGCGAGCTTCTCCTTGACCTCGTTGATGGACTTCGCACCGAAGTTGCGGATGTCGAGCAGGTCGGCCTCGCTGCGCGCGACGAGCTCACCCACCTGGTGGATGCCCTCGCGCTTGAGGCAGTTGTACGACCGGATCGTGAGGTTGAGCTCCTCGATCGGCAGCGCCAGGTCCGCGGCCAGCGCGGAGTCCGTCGGCGACGGGCCGATCTCGATGCCCTCGGCCTCGACGTTCAGCTCGCGGGCGAGACCGAACAGCTCGACGAGCGTCTTGCCGGCCGAGGCGAGCGCGTCGCGCGGGGCGATCGCAGCCTTCGTCTCGACGTCGACGATCAGCTTGTCGAAGTCCGTGCGCTGCTCGACACGGGTGGCCTCGACCTTGTAGGTGACCTTGAGGACCGGCGAGTAGATCGAGTCGACGGGGATCCGACCGATCTCGGCCTCGTCGTTCTTGTTCTGCGCCGCGGACACGTAGCCACGACCGCGCTCGACGGTGAGCTCGATCTCGAGCTTGCCCTTGTCGTTGAGGGTGGCGACGTGCAGGTCCGGGTTGTGCACCTCGACGCCCGCCGGCGGCACGATGTCCGCGGCGGTGACCACGCCCGCCCCCGTCTTGCGCAGGTACATCACGACGGGCTCGTCGTTCTCCGAGGAGACGACGAGGTTCTTGATGTTGAGGATGATCTCGGTGACGTCTTCCTTGACACCCGGCACGGTGGAGAACTCGTGGAGCACTCCGTCGATGCGGATGGAGGTGACGGCCGCGCCCGGGATGGACGACAGGAGGGTCCGGCGCAGGGAGTTGCCGAGCGTGTAGCCGAAGCCAGGCTCGAGCGGCTCGATGGAGAAGCGCGAACGGTACTCCGAGATGACCTCTTCGGTCAGGGAGGGGCGCTGTGCGATCAGCACGGTCAGGTCCTTTCAGTGTGCGTCCGCCATATGACGCATCACGGATCCGCGAGAGCTCGCGGCCCCCGGGCGGGACTCGGTCCACCCGCCCGGGCAGGCTGCGGCGTCGTCGAGCCCGGGGCCGATCCCTCGGCCCCGGGGCCCGACGACGTCGGGAGGGTCAGACGCGGCGACGCTTCGGGGGGCGGCAGCCGTTGTGCGCCTGGGGCGTCACGTCCTGGATCGAGCCGACCTCGAGGCCGGTCGCCTGCAGGGAGCGGATCGCGGTCTCACGACCGGAACCCGGGCCCTTGACGAAGACGTCGACCTTCTTGACACCGTGCTCCTGGGCGCGGCGGGCGGCCGACTCGGCGGCCAGCTGCGCGGCGTACGGCGTGGACTTGCGGGAGCCCTTGAAGCCGACGTGGCCGGCGGACGCCCACGAGATCACGGCGCCCGACGGGTCGGTGATCGAGACGATCGTGTTGTTGAAGGTGCTCTTGATGTGCGCCTGGCCGAGCGGGACGTTCTTCTTGTCCTTGCGGCGCGGCTTGCGCCCGGCCGTGGCGCGGGTCTTGGGAGGCATGTGCTCGTTCTCTCCTGGTCTGAGGTCGTCGGACCGGTGCGGGCGTCAGCGAGGTGCGCCCGCGTTCCGGACTGCTGGCGTCAGCGGGCCTTCTTCTTGCCCGCGACGGTGCGCTTCGGACCCTTGCGGGTGCGCGCGTTGGTCTTGGTGCGCTGGCCGCGCACCGGCAGGCCGCGGCGGTGACGCAGGCCCTGGTAGGTGCCGATCTCGACCTTGCGGCGGATGTCGGCGGCGACCTCGCGACGCAGGTCACCCTCGAGCTGGTAGTTGCCCTCGAGGTAGTCGCGCAGGGCGACGAGCTGGTCGTCGCCAAGGTCCTTGACGCGCAGGTCCGGGTTGATCCCGGTCGCGGCCAGCGTCTGCTGGGCGCGGGTACGGCCGACGCCGTAGATGTAGGTGAGCGCAACCTCGAGCCGCTTGTCGCGGGGGAGGTCGACGCCGATCAGACGTGCCATGTGCCTTCCGGCTCCTGTACTTCGTCCAGAGGTCTGCCGCACCGCCCTCCCGCGATGACCGCGGGCCCCGGCCCCTGGACCGAGGGTTCCCCCGTCGCCGTGGCGACGGGTTCGTGGTGGTGCGCTTCGGCTGACGGCGAGCGCGTGCCGTCAGCGGGTGGCTGCGATCAGCCCTGGCGCTGCTTGTGGCGCAGGTTCTCGCAGATCACCATGACGCGACCGTGCCGGCGGATCACCTTGCACTTGTCGCAGATCTTCTTGACGCTCGGCTTGACCTTCATGTGTCTTTCCTTCGCCGCCTCGGCCTCGATCAGCCCGTCACAGCTGTTCGAGGACCCCGCGGTTCGCACCGCGGGTGTCGGCGTGATCGGTGGGGGGACCGCCCGGAGGCCCGGGCGGTCGTGACGGTTGACTACTTGTAGCGGTAGACGATCCGACCGCGGGACAGGTCGTACGGGCTGAGCTCGACCACGACACGGTCCTCCGGGAGGATCCGGATGTAGTGCTGACGCATCTTGCCCGAGATGTGTGCGAGGACCTTGTGGCCGTTCGCAAGCTCCACACGGAACATCGCGTTCGGCAGGGCCTCGACCACGCTGCCCTCGATCTCGATGACGCCGTCCTTCTTTGCCATGTCCTCCGCTAACTCTCGTCTGGCCCCGGGCGCCCGCCAGCAGCGTGACGGAGGTCCGGATGTCGTGCGTGCCGCCTGCTCACCCTCGTCCTGCTCCGACCGACGCTCGCGCCGGTCCGTGCTGGTCTGCAGCGCCGCTGTCGGGCGACTGCATCGAGGAACTGCCGAACGGACTACACCCGACGGAACATCGTACTCCATCGTTCCAGCCCCGGCGACCGCGCGCCCAGGGGGTGGTTCGTCACACGTCGAGATCGACGGGCTCGACCTCGAACGGTGCGAGGCCGGCGCGCCCACCGTCGACGGCGGTCAGCACGCTGATGCCATCCTCCAGCAGGGCGACGGTGTGCTCCCAGTGCGCGGCACGCGACCCGTCCTCGGTGACGACCGTCCAGTCGTCCTCGAGCACGCGCGTGGCGCCGCTCCCCCGGGTCACCATCGGCTCCACCGCGAGGCACATGCCAGGGCGGAGCCGCGGCCCGCGGTCCGAGGTCCGGAAGTTCACGATGTCCGGGGGCTGGTGCATCGCCGTGCCGATGCCGTGACCGACGTAGTCCTCGACGATGCCGTACTCCACGCCCGAGGCGCCGCCGGCCAGCTCGACGGCCGTCTCGACCGCCGTCCCGACGTCGTTGAGCCGCTTGCCCCCCGCCAGCGCGGCGATGCCGGCCCACATCGCGGTGCGCGTGGCGCGGACCAGGTCGAGGTCCGCCGGGTCGACGCCCGGGGCGCCGTCCACCGGGGCGTCCACGTCGAGGGCACCGTCCGGGCCGAGCACGAGGCTCAGCGCAGAGTCGCCGTGCCAGCCGTCGACGATCGCACCGCAGTCGATCGACACGACGTCGCCGAGCTCGAGCACGCGCCCGCCCGGGATGCCGTGGATGACCTCGTCGGCGACCGAGACGCAGATCGTCGCCGGGTAGCCCTGGTAGCCGAGGAACGACGGCGTGGCCCCCGCGTCGGCGATGGCGCGCGCGGCGACCTCGTCGAGGTCGGCGGTCGTCATCCCGGGTCGGGCGGCCGCGCGCACGGCGTCGAGCGTCGACGCGACGACCAGGCCGGCGCGCCGCATGACGCGGACCTGCTCGAGCGTCTTGAGCTCCACGCGCTCGCGCGAACCGAAGATCATGGCGGGCGCGACCTCAGCCGAGTTCGGCGGCCAGCGCCTGGACGATGCGGTCGGTCACCTCGGTGACCTCGCCGATGCCGTCCACCTGGGCCAGCAGGCCGCGCTCCGAGTACGCCGCCGTGAGGGGCGCCGTCTGCTCGTCGTAGATGTCCAGGCGGCGCGCGATCGCGTCCGGGGTGTCGTCCTCACGGCCCTCGATCTCGGCGCGGCGGGCGATGCGGGCCAGGAGCTCCTCGCGCGCGGCGGTGAGCTCGATGACGCCGTCCAGCTCCCAGCCGAGGTCGGCGAGGATCGCGTCGAGCGCCTCGACCTGGTGGGCGTTGCGCGGGTACCCGTCGAGCAGGAAGCCGCCCTTCGCGTCGTCCTCGCCGAGGCGGGAGCGGACCATCTGGTCGGTGACCTCGTCGGGGACGAGCTCGCCCTTGGCGCTGTACTCCTGCGCGAGCCGGCCGAGCTCCGTGCCGCCCTTGATGTTGGCGCGGAAGATGTCGCCCGTCGAGATGGCGGGGATGTCGAACAGCTCGGCGAGGCGCGCCGCCTGCGTGCCCTTGCCCGCGCCCTGCGGTCCCATGATCACCAGGCGCGTCACCCGCGCCTCGGCGCTGCGGGCACCGTGGAGCTCGCGGCGGGTGGTCGGCGCGGCACCGGGGGTGCCGCCTTCGTTCGTCTCGGTCAACGGAGGAACCCTTCGTAATGACGCTGCTGGAGCTGGGAGTCGATCTGCTTCACGGTCTCGAGACCGACGCCGACGATGATGAGGATCGACGTGCCACCGAACGGGATGTTCGTGGTGACCCCCAGCACGACGAGCATGATCGTGGGGATCAGCGCCACGATCGCGAGGTAGATCGAGCCGGCGGACGTGATGCGCGTGATCACGTAGTCGAGGTACTCGGCGGTCGGTCGACCCGCGCGGACGCCGGGGATGAACCCGCCGTACTTCTTCATGTTGTCCGCGACCTCGTCCGGGTTGAACGTGATCGAGGTGTAGAAGAACGCGAAGAAGATGACCAGCAGCACGTACAGCACGATGTACAGCGGGTCGGACTGCTGGACCAGGTTGTTGGAGATCCACACCACCCAGCCCGCGGTCTGGTCGCCGAACTGCGCCAGCAGACCGGGGATCGCGAGGATCGACGCCGCGAAGATGACCGGGATGACGCCGGCCATGTTGATCTTGATCGGGATGTAGGTGCTGGTGCCGCCGTACATGCGGCGACCCACCATCCGCTTCGCGTACTGCACCGGGATCCGGCGCTGCGACTGCTCGACGAAGACCACGAGCCCCACGACGATCACGATCACCGCGATCATCACGATGAAGTTGATCGGGCCGTTCGAGCCACCGGCGATCGACCAGAGAGCGGACGGGAAGTTCGCCGCGATCGACGTGAAGATGAGCAGGGACATGCCGTTGCCGACGCCGCGCTCCGTGATCAGCTCGCCGAGCCACATGACGAGGCCGGTACCCGCCGTCATGGTGATGACCATGAGGGTGGCGGTGATGAAGCTGTCGTCCGCGATGACGTCGACGTTGCAGCCCGGGAACAGCATCCCGGTCCGAGCGGTCGTGATGATCGTGGTCGACTGCAGGATGGCGAGGGCGATCGTCAGGTAGCGCGTGTACTGCGTGAGCTTCGTCTGCCCCGACTGGCCCTCCTTGTGCAGGGCCTCGAAGCGAGGGATGACCACCCGCAGCAGCTGCACGATGATGCTCGCGGTGATGTACGGCATGATGCCGAGCGCGAAGATCGAGAGCTGCAGCAGGGCGCCGCCGCTGAAGACGTTGACGAGCCCGAGCAGCGAGGAGCTGTTCTCGAGGGCCGCCACGCACTGCTGCACGTTGCCGTAGTCGACGCCGGGTGTGGGCACGAGCGACCCCACCCGGAAGAGCGCCATGATCGCGATCGTGAACAGCAGCTTGCGCCGCAGGTCCGGTGTCCGGAAAGCCCGGCCGAATGCGCTGAGCACCTATCCTCCTGGCCCGCCGCGGCGGGTTGTCGTGTCGCCGGGGACCGGCGAGTTGTGGCGCGAGCTCCCGGCACCGCGGCCCGGGGGCCACGTCGCCGACACGCCGACTCGGTCATGGTCCGGCCGGGGAGACCCCGGCCTCGTCGGCACCCGGGGACCGGGTGCGCGGCTCGAACCGTCACGGATTCTACGTGCCCAGGACGAGTGATCCAGACCACACGGTCTGGCGGCTGGTGCACGCCGAGAGCACACAGGGCCGGCAG
>NZ_JBHUWC010000042.1:0-24397 GCF_042670225.1 Isoptericola sp. NPDC057191
CGGCCCGTTGAGGATCAAGTCAGCACGCACGTTGCAGTCGGCAGGGTCAGCCCACCGGGCGCGCGGGCTCGATCGGCACGTTCGGGAGGTGCTTGGCGGGCAGCGTCCTGGGGCGCCAGGACGCGCGCTCCGCCTCGAACGCGGCGATCTCGTCCGCGTGCTGCAGCGTGAGGCCGATGTCGTCGAGGCCCTCCATGAGGCGCCAGCGGGTGTAGTCGTCGATCTGGAACGGCACCGTGACGTCGTCGGCGTGCGCGGTGCGCGCCTCGAGGTCCACGGTCACCTCGGTGCCGGGCTTGGTCTCGAGGATCTTCCAGAGGATCTCGATGTCCTCGGGCGAGACCACACCGGCCACGAGGCCCTGCTTGCCCGAGTTGCCGCGGAAGATGTCCGCGAATCGAGGGGCGAGGACGACGCGGAAGCCGTAGTCCTTGAGCGCCCACACCGCGTGCTCCCGGGACGACCCGGTGCCGAAGTCGGGACCCGCGACCAGCACGGAGCCGGCCTTGTAGGCGTCCTGGTTGAGCACGAACGACGGGTCGCCGCGCCACGCCGCGAACAGCGCGTCCTCGAAGCCCGTGCGGGTCACGCGCTTGAGGTAGACGGCGGGGATGATCTGGTCGGTGTCGACGTTGCTGCGGCGCAGCGGCACCCCGACGCCCGTGTGGGTGGTGAACTTCTCCATGACGAACTCCTGGACGATCTTCTGCGACGGGGTGGGGTCAGACGAAGGACGGGGCGGACAGCGGCGCGAGCGGGCTGCCGTCGAACGTCGTGAGGTCGACGTCGCCGTCGAGCTCGAGGTCCGACACCGAGGACAGCGTGCCGCGGATGGCCGTGGCGGCCGCGACGAGCGGCGACACGAGGTGCGTGCGGCCGCCCTTGCCCTGGCGACCCTCGAAGTTGCGGTTCGAGGTCGACGCCGCGCGCTCGCCCGGCGCGAGCTGGTCGGGGTTCATGCCCAGGCACATGGAGCACCCGGCGTTGCGCCACTCGGCGCCGAACTCCTTGAAGATGACGTCCAGGCCCTCGGCCTCGGCCTGCAGGCGCACGCGGGCCGACGCGGGCACCACGAGCACGCGCACGTCGTCGGCCTTCTGGCGACCCTGGAGCACCTTCGCCACCGAGCGGAGGTCCTCGATGCGGCCGTTGGTGCACGAGCCGATGAAGACGGTGTCGACCTTCACGTCCCGCAGCGGGGTGCCGGCCACGAGGCCCATGTACTCCAGGGCTCGCTCGGCGGCGACGCGCTCGTTGGCGTCCGCGATCTCCTCCGGCACCGGCACGGACGCCGACAGCGGGAGGCCCTGGCCCGGGTTCGTGCCCCAGGTGACGAACGGCTCGAGGTCGGCCGCCTCGAGCACGACCTCGGCGTCGAACTCGGCGTCGTCGTCGCTGCGCAGCGTCGACCAGTACTCGACGGCGGCGTCCCAGTCCTCGCCCTCGGGCGCGTGCGGGCGGCCCTTGAGGTACTCGAACGTGGTCTCGTCCGGCGCGATCATGCCGGCGCGGGCACCGGCCTCGATGGACATGTTGCAGATGGTCATCCGCGCCTCCATCGAGAGCGTGCGGATGGCCTCGCCGCGGTACTCGAGCACGTAGCCCTGGCCGCCGCCGGTGCCGATCTTGGCGATGATCGCCAGGATGATGTCCTTGCTGGTGGCGCCCGGGGGCAGCTCGCCGTTCACCGTGATCGCCATGGTCTTGAACGGCGCCAGGGGCAGCGTCTGCGTGGCGAGCACGTGCTCGACCTCGGAGGTGCCGATGCCGAAGGCCAGCGCGCCGAACGCTCCGTGCGTGGAGGTGTGCGAGTCGCCGCAGACCACGGTCAGGCCGGGCATCGTCAGGCCGAGCTGCGGGCCGACCTGGTGCACGATCCCCTGGTCGGCGTCGCCGAGCGAGTGGATGCGGACGCCGAACTCGCGCGCGTTGTTGCGCAGCGTGTCGATCTGGGTGCGGCTGGTGAGGTCCGCGATCGGCAGGTCGATGTCGAGCGTCGGGGTGTTGTGGTCCTCGGTCGCGATGGTGAGGTCCGGGCGCCGGACCGGGCGCCCGGCGAGGCGCAGACCCTCGAAGGCCTGCGGGCTCGTCACCTCGTGGACGAGGTGCAGGTCGATGTAGAGGAGGTCGGGTGCCCCGTCGCTGCCACGGCGCACCAGGTGCGCCTCCCAGACCTTCTCCGCCAGCGTGCCGGCCATCATGTGCTCCTCGTCCGCCGCGTCGTCCGCGGCCTCCATACGTGTGCGTGTCTCGGTCGATACCGCCGGTCGGAACCAGCGAGGCTCGGTCCGCGAGACGGTCCCGTCCAGTGAGATGCGGTCCTCGACTTGCAATCTCAGTGGGCGAGACGCCAATATCGTCCTATGGACGATACTAGCGGAGTCGGCGTACTGGACAAGGCCGCGTCCGTGCTGGGTGCACTGGAGGCGGGTCCCGCCACCCTGGCGCAGCTGGTCTCCTCGACCGGACTGGCCCGCCCCACGGCGCACCGACTGGCCGTCGCGCTCGAGCACCACCGGCTCGTGGGCCGCGACATGCAGGGCCGGTTCGTGCTCGGACCGCGCCTCAACGAGCTCGCGACGGCGGCCGGCGAGGACCGGCTCCTCGCCGCGGCCAACCCCGTGCTCACGGCGCTGCGCGACCACACGGGCGAGAGCGCGCAGCTCTACCGCCGCCAGGGCGACCATCGCGTGTGCGTGGCCGCCGCGGAGCGGCCGGTCGGCCTGCGCGACTCGATCCCCGTGGGCGCCACGCTCACGATGCACGCGGGCTCCGCGGCGCAGATCCTGCTGGCCTGGGAGGAGCCGGACCGCCTGCACCGCGGCCTGCGCGAGGCGGTCTTCACCGCCACCATCCTGTCCGGCGTGCGCCGCCGCGGGTGGGCGCAGTCGGTGTCCGAGCGCGAGCTCGGCGTCGCCTCCGTGTCCGCCCCGGTGCGCGGCCCGTCCGGCCGCGTCGTCGCCTCCGTGTCCGTCTCCGGCCCGGTCGAGCGGCTCACCCGCCAGCCGGGGCGCCTGCACTCGGCCGCGGTAGTCTCCGCCGCCAACCGCCTCACCGAGGTGCTCCGCCGCGCCGGCGAGTGACCGCCCGCCCCACCTGACCACCGTCCGTACCACCTCGGGCCCGGCCCGCCGCCAGCCGACGCGGCGCGCCGGGCCCGGTGCTGTCCGGCGTCGAGCCAGGTCAGTACGCTCCTGGCTGGTGGGGCAACCCTGCCCCGAGACCCCGAGAGGCGCGAGGACCTGATGCCCGCCAAGGCCAAGACCCTGCTGATCTGGATCGTCGTGATCTTCCTGATCTTCGCGATCGTGAACGACCCCAACCGGGCCGGGAACATCGTCACGTCGATCTGGGACTTCATCGCCAACACGATCTCCAGCTTCGTCGAGTTCTTCTCGACCATCGCGTCCTAGCCGTCCCGTGGTGACCGACGAGCCCCGCCAGCGCGCCACCGTCCGCGCGCACGGGAACCTGCGGCGCTACGTCCTCCCCCACGAGCACGTCATCGTCGCGACTCGACGCCACTGGGCCAGCCTGCTCGGGCCGATCGCCACGACCGTGGGCGCGTTCCTGCTGATCGGCACGATCGTCATGTCCACGCCCGTCGAGGTGCGCGGCGTCGCGCAGTGGTTGTGGCTCGTCTGGCTCCTGGCCGCCGCGCGGCTGGCGTGGCGGTGCCTCGAGTGGCGCTACGAGTGGTTCGTGGCCACGGACAAGCGGCTCCTGCTGCTGTACGGGCTCGTGGTGCACAAGGTGGCGATGATGCCGCTCAAGAAGGTCACGGACATGGGGTACTCCCGCAGCCCGCTCGGCCAGGTGCTCGGGTACGGGCGCTTCGACATGGAGTCCGCCGGCCAGGACCAGGCGCTGCGCACCATCAAGCACGTGCCGCACCCGGACGCCACGTACCGCACGCTCTGCGACACCCTGTTCACCCCGGGCCACAAGAACGACGACGACGATGACGTCCTCCCCGGCGGCGGACCGTCCGCCGGATCGCTTCCGGCGGGCCCCGTGCCGGGCGGCCCGACGATCGTGCCCGGCCGCAGCACGCCGGAGGGCCCGCGCCCGACGACGCAGCCGATCGCGGTGCAGCCCGCCGCCCCGGCCCCTCGTCCGCCGGAGGCGCAGCCGAGCCCCGGAGCGCACCCCGCGAACTGGGCCCCCACGGGCGTCCGGATCGACCACCCGCGGACCGACGGCGGCACCGTGCCCGAGCCGTACCTCTGACCCGCACGACGACGGGCCGCACCGACAGGCGGGACCGACGGGCAGGGCGGACGGCAGGGAGCGATGGCAGGAACGACGAAGGCCCGGTCCGTGGGGACCGGGCCTCGCACTGTGTACCCCCAGCGGGATTTGAACCCGCGTTACCGCCGTGAGAGGGCGGCGTCCTAGGCCGCTAGACGATGGGGGCCTTGGAGCTGGTCCGCGCCGCGAGGCGAAGACCCAAGGTCGACCGCGAACGGACGACCTGTGTACCCCCAGCGGGATTTGAACCCGCGTTACCGCCGTGAGAGGGCGGCGTCCTAGGCCGCTAGACGATGGGGGCCTATGACTCGGCGACCGCGAAGGGTCTCCGTGCCGTGCAAGCTCTGCGCGCCGCCAAGAGCGGGAGCAGAGCGCTGCGCTGGGGTACCAGGACTCGAACCTAGACTAAGAGAATCAGAATCTCTCGTGCTGCCAATTACACCATACCCCAATGGATCGGACCCTCCAGGCAAACCCGACATCGTCGAGCGCCCTTGTCAGGCCCAACGTCGGAAAACATTACCGGACGTCGGGCCGTCGGCCAAAACGCCACGGGGGTGCCGTGCGTCACGCTCGGGGCGGGCCGTGGGAGGCTCGCGCCCATGACCTCCCCCACGCCCGCGCGGCACCCGTCCGAACCCGCCGGTGACGAGCGATCCCGCGCCGCCGACCCGCACTCCCTCGCCGACCGCGCGGCATCGTTCGAGCGAGGTGCCGACACGTACGCGCAGGTCAGGCCGTCCTACCCGGCCGAAGCGCTGCGGTGGCTCCTGGCCGGTCGTCCGCGCCGGGTCCTCGACCTCGGCGCAGGAACGGGCAAGCTCACGGAGGCCGCGCTCGCCGTCCTGGACGACGCGCCGGAGGTCGTCGCCGTCGACCCGTCGTCCGCGATGCTCGACGAGCTCGCCGCACGCCTGCCGGGGGTCCAGACCCTCCGGGGCACGGCCGAGGACCTCCCGCTCGCGGACGCCTCGGTCGACGCGGTGCTCATCGGACAGGCGTGGCACTGGTTCGACCCCGAGCGGGCCGCGGCGGAGATCGCACGCGTCCTGCGGCCCGGCGGCACGCTCGGGGTCGTGTGGAACCAGCGCGACACGGGCGTCGACTGGGTGGCGCGCTTCGGCGAGATCCTGCACCGCGGCGACCGCCTCACCCCCGACGCGACGCACCATCGCCCGCCGGGGCTCGGCGGGGAGCACGCCGACACGTTCACCGAGACCGAGGCCCGCGCGTTCCCCTGGTCCGACCGGCTCCCCGTGTCCGCGCTGCGCACCCTCGCCGGGACCCGCAGCTACCTGCTGACCCTCGCCGCGGACGAGCGCGCGGCACTGCTGGGCGACGTCGACAACCTCACCGCCACGCACCCGCAGCTCGCCGGCCGCGCGACGATCGACCTGCCGTACGTCACGCACGCCTACCGCACCTCCCGGCGCTGACCGGGCCCGCCAGGCCGGTCAGACGCCGGTCAGACGCCGGTCAGCGCGCTCCCGCCACGGCCGCGAGCCGCCGCACGGGCGCGGAGAGGGACGCGCCGTCCCGCCACACCACGCGCAGCCGGCGCGAGAGGTCGAGCTGCGCGATCGGCACGGTCACCAGGTGCCCGGCGGCGACGTCGTCGGCCACGGTCAGCGCCGACAGCACCGTGACGCCCTCCCCGTGCCGCACGGCGGCCTTCACCGCCGCCGTCGAGCCCAGCGCGGTGACCTGGGCGGGCAGCCGCACCCCTGCCTGCCCCAGCGCCTCCTCCAGCACGTCGCGGGTGCCGGAGCCTTCCTCCCGCAGCACGAGGCGGCCCGTGACCAGCAGCTCCGGGCCGACCGACCGTCGTCGCGCCCACGGGTGGGCCGGCGCGACGACGGCTACGAGCTCGTCGTGGGCCACCACGCGGGACAGCAGCCCGCGCCGCACGGTGGGGCTCTCCACGAAGCCGAGCTCCGCGGCACCCTCGAGCACCAGCTCCATGACCTCGCGGGAGTTGCGCACGACGAGCTCGACGTCGGCGGCCGCCGCGCCCCGCGCGCGCTCGTCCCGCTCGAAGGCGGCCAGCCACCGCGGCGCGAGGTACTCGGCGATCGTGAGGCTCGCCGCCACCCGCAGGCCGGCGGACGGTGCCGAGCGCAGCGTCGCGGCCGTGGCCTCGAACCGGTCGATCGCGTCGACGACGTCGCGGGCCGCGTCCGCGACCCGGTGCCCCGACACCGTGAGCGCCGTCCCGCGCGGGCCGCGGGCCAGCAGCTCGAGTCCCAGACGCCGCTCCAGCCGGTGCAGACCGGCCGACGCCGTGGGCTGCGACACCCCGGCCGCGCGGGCGGCCGCGCTGATGGACCCGTGGGTGTCGAGCGCGACCAGCAGCTCGAGGGCGGCCAGCGGAGGACGGTCTGCCATAGCGTGAGTCTATGGATGGATCGGCACCTGGCGCTTCCGGACCCGTCGCCGCATCGCGAGCCTGGTGACGTGCCCACGACCCTCTCCGCGCCGCCCCGCCCCCGGACGGATGCCGCCCGCGACCTCGCACCCGGCCTCGCGCTCGCCGCGGTCGCCACCTTGGTCCTGCTCGGCGCGAGCCGGCTGCTGGCGCCCTTGACCGGCGGCGCGGTCTCCCCGCTCGTGCTCGCCCTCCTCGCGGGCGCGGTGGTGGGGTCGGTACTCGGACGGGTCGCGCCCCGCAGCGACCGGGCGGCCCGTGTCGTCGGCCGCGTCCGGCCGGGCACGGACTGGACCGCGCGGACGGTGCTGCGCGCCGGCGTGGTGCTGCTCGGACTCCAGCTCTCGATCCCGGACGTGCTCGCGCTCGGCTGGCGCGGCATCGGCGTCGTCGTCGTCACCGTGACCTGCACGTTCGCCGCGATCCTCGGCCTCGGCCGCCTGCTGCGGGTGCCGCGCGCCACAGCGCTGCTCGTCGCCACCGGGTTCTCGATCTGCGGCGCGGCCGCCGTCTCGGCGATGACGAGCGTGCTGGAGCGCGACCCGCGCGGCGGCTCCCGGCTGCGCGACGACGTCGCCGCCGCGCTCGCCCTCGTCACCGTCTACGGCACGATCGCGATCTTCGCCCTGCCCCCGCTCGCGGGCGCGCTGGGCCTCACCGACCACCAGACCGGGCTGTGGATCGGCGCCAGCGTCCAGGAGGTGGCCCAGGTGGTCGCCGCCGCGGGCACCGTCTCGGCGGCTGCGCTGGCCACCGCCACCGTCACCAAGCTCGCCCGGGTGGTGCTGCTGGCGCCCCTCGTCGCGGGGACGGGAGCGCTGCTCGCGCGGCGCTCGGCCCTCGCCGCCCCGACGATGTCCACCGACACGACGCCGACCGAGACGGACGCCGCCGCACCGCGCGGGCGGCGTGCGCCCCTCGTGCCCGGCTTCGTGCTGGGTTTCCTCGCGGCGGTCCTGGTCCGCAGCACCGGCCTGCTGCCCGACGCCGTCCTCGACGTCGCGCACCAGCTCACGACGATCCTGTTCGTCGCCGCGATGTTCGCGCTCGGCACCGGCGTCGACGTCCCGCGCCTCGCCCGGACCGCCCGCCGGCCGCTGCTGCTCGGCGCGGCGGGCGCCGTCGTCGTCAGCGGGGTCGGCCTCAGCGCCGTCCTGCTGCTCGCCCCCTGAGACCTGTCAGAACCACGCGCGCGTATACCCGCACGTGGTTCTGACAACGCGCGGCACCGTGCACCTGTCAGAACCAGGTCAGGGCATACCCGTCCCTGGTTCTGACAACTTTTCGGTCAGAGGCCGAGGGCGTCGGGCAGCCCCTTCAGGTCCGGCAGGACGACGATCCCCTCGGCGCGCAGCGCGTCGGCGTCCACGTGGTGCTCGTCGTCGCGGCGCGCGCCCGGGCGGTCGAGCCACACGCCCGTCAGCCCGGCGGCACGAGCCGCCAGCGCGTCCGTCGTCGGCTCGTCACCGACGTACGCGGTGCGCGCGACGTCGGTGCCCAGCCGGCGCGCACCCTCGACGAAGACGTCGGGGTGCGGCTTGCCGTAGCCCAGCGTGTCGACGCCCACCAGCACGGGCACCCCCTCGAGGCCGGCGGCACGCAGCTTGCGCTCCTGCAGCTCGGTGGCCGCGTTCGTCACGACGCCCACCGCGACGCCGGCCGTGCGCAGCACGTCCAGGGCGGCCGCGGCGTCGTCGAACGCCGTCCACGACCGCTCGAAGGTGCCCCAGAACAGCGCGTCCCAGTCGGCGAACGACGCCTCGGTGACCGGCTCGCCCCCGAACGTGCGGTGCAGCAGGTCGGCGCGCAGCCGGCGCTGCGTGAGCGCGTCCGTCTCGCCTCGCGTGTACCGCTTGTAGTGGCCGCCCGGGTCGGACCGCCAGTGCGCCAGGAGCTGCGGGTACAGCTCCGCGGGGACGTGCGGCAGGTGCTCGACGGCGACGGCCGTCAGCGCCTGCGCGAACGCGCCCTTGGTATCGACCAGTGTGTCGTCGACGTCGAGCAGGACGCCGTCGACACGAGCGCCGCCGCTCACAGCTTCGCGAGCGCGGCGTCGAGGCGCGCGAGGGTGCGCTCGCGGCCGAGGACCTCGAGGGACTCGAAGAGGGGCAGCCCGATGGTGCGGCCGGTGACGGCCACCCGCACCGGCGCCTGCGCCTTGCCCAGCTTGAGGCCGTGCTTCTCCCCCACCGTGGTGACGAGCTCCTTGAGCGGCTCGGCCTCCCACGGCTCGAGGTCCGCGAGCGCGGCGCGCGCGTCCGCGAGCAGCTCGGCCGCGCCCTCCTTCATGGCCTTGGACCACGAGCGCTCGTCCTCGACCGGCTCGTCGAGGAACAGGAAGTCGACGTTGTCGGTGATGTCGGCGAGCAGCGCGACGCGCGACTGGGCGAGCGGCGCGACCTTCGCGAACGCGGCGGCGTCGAACTGCTCCTCCGCCCAGGGGGCGCGGGGCGCGTGCAGCCACGGGTCGACGGCCTGGACGAAGTCCGGGACGGACATGGCGCGGATGTACTCGCCGTTGAACGCCGTGAGCTTCTTGACGTCGAAGAACGCGGAGGCGCTGTTGACGTCCTCGATGCGGAAGCGCTCGACGAGCTCGTCGAACGGGAGGATCTCCTCGTCGTTGCCGGGCGCCCAGCCGAGCAGCATGAGGTAGTTGACCATCGCGTCGGCCAGGTAGCCCTCGGCGAGGTAGTCCTCGAGCGCCACCTTGTCGCGGCGCTTGGAGAGCTTCTGGCGCTTCTCGTTGACGATGACGGGCAGGTGCGCCCACGTGGGCGGCTGCGCGCCGAGCGCCTTCCACAGCAGCTGCTGCTTGGGCGTGTTCGGCAGGTGCTCCTCGCCGCGGATGACGTGCGTGATGCCCTCGTCGAGGTCGTCCACGACGTTCGCGAGCAGGAAGACGGGTGAGCCGTCCCCGCGCGCGACGACGAAGTCCTCCATCGCGGAGTTCGGGAACGTGGGGTTGCCGCGGATGAGGTCCACGACCGGCGTCTCGCCCTCGTCGGGCGTGCGGAAGCGCAGCGCGCGGCCGGGCTCGTAGGTCAGGCCGCGGTCGCGGCAGTGGCCGTCGTAGCCCGAGTGGGGGTTGCCGGTCCGGGCGGCGACGTCGTCGCGGGTGCAGTCGCAGTAGTACGCACGGCCGGCCTCGTACAGGCGGGCGGACGCCTCGCGGTGCTTCTCGACGTTCTGCGACTGGAAGTACGGGCCCTCGAACGTCGGGTCCTCGGCGTGCATGCCGAGCGCCGCGAGGGCGTTGAGGATGCCATCCACCCACTCCGGCTTGTTGCGGGCCGCGTCGGTGTCCTCGACGCGCAGCACGAAGATGCCGCCCTGTCGCTTGGCGACCGCCCAGTTGAACAGCGCGGAGCGCGCGCCGCCCACGTGGAACATGCCCGTCGGCGACGGGGCGAAGCGGACACGGACGTCGGAGGAGCCTGCAGCGGGGATCACGGGGACCAGCGTAGTTGGCCGCGCGCCCGGCAGGCGTCGGCGAGGACCGTCACCGCGAGGCGCGCACGCGCGCGACGGCGAGCGCGACCATCGCGGCGAGGTCCGGGTTCGGCAGGTCGTCCACGGGCCACCACCGCACGTCGAGGGACTCGTCGCTCACCGCGTGCCGGGCGCCGTCGGGCGCGACGGCCACGAACCGGACGTCGAGGTGGTGGGCGTCCCCGCCGGGGCCGCAGAACGGCACGGCGTGCTCGTCGAGGTGCACGGGCGCGGGGTCCAGCGAGACGTCGAGCCCCGACTCCTCGACGGCCTCGCGCCGCGCCGCGGCGACCAGCGTGGCGTCACCGGGCTCGGCGTGCCCGCCGAGCTGGAACCACCGGCCGGCCTTGGCGTGCAGGGTCAGCAGCACGCGCGAGGCGTCCGCCGACAGCACCACCGTGGAGGCGGTGACGTGGTCCGGGCGACACGTGCGCAGCACGCCGTCGGGATGCTCGTCGAGGTGGGCGACGAACCGGTCGCGCAGCGCGGCCTGGCCCGCTCCGGCCGGCGTCATCCGCCGCAGCACGGAGCGGGCGTCGTCCCGCAGCGGCATCTCAGTCGCGCCGGAACACGGGGTTGGCGAGGACGCCGATCCCCTCGACCTCGCACTCGACGCGGTCCCCGTGGTCGATGCGCCCGACGCCGGCGGGCGTGCCCGTGAGGATCACGTCGCCCGGCAGCAGGGTCATCGCCTTGCTGATGTACGACACGAGGAACGGCACGTCGAAGACCATGTCCGCCGTGCGACCGTCCTGCTTGAGCTCGCCGTTGACGCGCGAGCGCACGGCGACGTCCTCGGGGTTCAGGTCGGTGTCGATCCACGGGCCCAGCGGGCACGAGGTGTCGAAGCCCTTGGCGCGCGCCCACTGGCCGTCGGTGCGCTGCGCGTCGCGCGCCGTGACGTCGTTGGCCACGGTGTAGCCGAGCACGTACGAGCGCACGTGCTCCGGCTCCACGTCCTTGCACACCTTGGAGATGACGACGGCGAGCTCGGCCTCGTAGCTCACCTCGCGGGTGAACTCGGGCAGCACGACCGGGTCGTCGGGGCCGACGACGGCGGTGTTCGGCTTGAAGAACAGCAGCGGGGACGCGGGGACCTCGCCACCCATCTCCTTGGCGTGGTCGGCGTAGTTCTTGCCGACCGCGACCACCTTGGACCGCGGGATCACCGGGGCGAGCAGCCGGACGCCGTCGCCCAGCTCGATCCGCTCCCCCGTCGGCATCGCCGGCATGTAGAGCGGGTCGCCGCCCAGGACGGCGAGGTAGGTGCGGTCGCCCTCCTGCTGGACGAGGGCGAAGCGGGGGTCGTCTCCGGTGGTGAATCTCGCGATGCGCACGCGCCCAGGTTACGCGGGCCGTGCGCCCGCCACCGTCAGGCGCGGGCGAGGACCTCGCCGTGCAGGATGGCGAACCAGCCGTCGGGCGCCTGCGCCCACGCCTGCCAGTCCTGGGCGATCTGCTCGAGCGCGACGTCGTCGGCGAGGCCGGACTCCTTGGCCTGGACGGCGAAGTTCGACTCGACGCAGCGCTCCGCCCACAGCTCGCCCCACCACTGCCGGTCGGTCGGGGTCGCGTAGCACCACGACGACGCGGACGGGACGATGCCGTCCATGCCGGCGTCCTGCACCCACGACATGAGGCGGCGGCCGGCGTCGGGCTCGAAGCCGTACGCGTGCGTCACCTCGTGGTAGAGCTCGTTCCACTCGGTGAGGCCCGGCGTCTCGGGGTACCAGGCCATGCCCGCGTAGTCGGCGTCGCGCACCGCCACGAGCCCGCCGGGCTTCGCGACGCGCTTCATCTCGCGCAGCGCGGCGACCGGGTCCGACAGGTGCTGCAGCAGCTGGTGCGCGTACACGACGTCGAACGAGTCGTCCGCGAACGGCAGCTCGTAGGCGTTCGCCTGCTCGAACCGCACGTTGCCGTACCCGAGCGCCTCGGCGTGCTCCCGCGCCGCCTCGAGCACGTGGGGGCTCGCGTCGACGCCGACGACCTCCCCGCCGGCGAGGATGCGGCCGAGGTCCGCGGTCACCGTGCCCGGGCCGCAGCCGACGTCGAGCAGGGACATGTCGTCCCGCAGGTGCGGCAGCAGGAAGCCGGCCGAGTTCTGGGCGGTGCGGCTGCGGTGGGAGCGCAGCACGGACTCGTGGTGCCCGTGCGTGTACGACTCCGACTCCTTGCTGGGCACGGTGTGGTGGGTGCTCGGCGCCTCGATCGCGTCGTTGAGGTCGGCACCGGCCGGTTCGGGGGTGCCCTGGGGTGCGGGCTCCGCGCTCAGGTCGCTCATGGTCCCTACCGTAGTGACCGCGCCTCCGCGCGGCTCCAGGGTTCTCACGCTGCGGGACGACGCGCGTCGTGTCCGGTGGCATCATCGCGCCATGACCGCGGTCACGGGCGTGCCGACCTCCCGCCTCCGCGCGGGCCTGGGCCGCCTCTCCGGCGGCCCGGGGCGGGTGCCGGGCATCGACGTCGCGCGCGGGGTCGCCGTGCTCGGGATGTTCACCGCCCACGTCGGCGTGACCACCCCGGACGCCGGCCCGGCCTGGTGGCTGCTCGACCTGTCGCACGGCCGCTCGTCCATCCTGTTCGCGCTGGTCGCCGGGATCTCCGTCGCGATCGTCTCGGGCGGGCCACGCCCTCTGGACGGGGACCCGCTGCGCCGGGCCCGCACCCGCCTGCTGGTGCGGGCCGTGCTGCTGCTCGCCCTCGTCGCGCTGCTCGACCTCCTCGGCACGCGGGTGCTGCTCATCCTCGGCTTCTACGCCTGCTACTTCGTGCTCGCCCTGCCGTTCCTGCGCTGGCCGCCGCGGCGGCTCGTGGTCCTGGCCGTGGTGGTCGCGCTCGTCGGGCCGGTGCTGGCGTACTGGGGTCCGGAGGCGCTCGCGCGGGCGGGGCTGCGCCTGCCGCGCGACGGCTCCGGCGCCGTGACCGACTTCGTCCTGACCGGGGCGTATCCGGCGGCCGTGTGGATGGCGTACGTGCTCGCGGGGATGGCGATCGGCCGCTGCGACCTGCGCTCGGCCCGCCTGCGGACCGGGCTGCTGCTCGGCGGGCTCGCGGCCTGGTCGGTGTTCACCCTGCTGTCCGGGTGGTTCGTGGCGGCCGCGGGCGGGCAGGCGGCGGTCGAGGCCCAGCGCGACGCGACGTCCTCGGTCGACGGGGCGACGTTCGCGTGGCACGACCCGTGGCCCGGTCCGGCCGGCCTGCTCCTCGCCGGCCCGCACGACGACACGACGTTCGAGGCGCTCGCGTCGGGCGGGTTCGCCGTCGCGGTCGTGGGGCTGTGCCTGCACGTGGGCCGCGTCGGGCGGTGGGTGCTCGCGCCGCTGGCCGCGGTGGGGTCGATGGCGCTCACGGTCTACGCGCTGCAGATCGTGGCGATCTGGCGCTGGGAGCTGCTGGGCGCCACGACCAACGGCCCGCTCCTGGTGCTGGTGCTGGTCACGCTCGGTGCGGCGACGCTGTGGCGGTTCCTGGTCGGCCGGGGGCCGGTGGAGCGGCTGGTGGGCCGGGTCGCGGAGCGGGCGGCGGGAACACCACCTGTCGCTGCACCGTCCAGCTCGCCACGAACAGCGCCGCGTCCGTGAGCACCTTCGCCGCCAGCAGCGGCACGCCCAGCGTGCCGTGCAGGGCGTCGAGCAGGCCGTAGCTCGCGGCCAGCAGCAGCAGGGCCAGCGCGGCGTACCGCGCCGCGGACCCGCGCACCGGCGCCGACGCGCCGCTCGACGTCCGCCCCGCGCGCCCGAACACGAACGCACGGTTCACCCCGTAGTTCACGCCGGCGCTCAGCACGCGAGCGCCGAGCACCGCGAGCGCCAGGCTGCCGGTGGTCGCCTGGAGGGCGAGCAGCGCCGCCGCGTCGACGCCGAAGGCGAGCAGCCCCGAGGCGGCGAACGCGAGCAGGGGCGTCATGACGACGACGGAGTCGCGCACGGGCCGGAAGTGGGAGGAGGCGTTGTGGTCGAGGTACACGGTGGCCACCGGCACGCCGGCGACGACGGCCCCGCGGGCGGAGGCCTCGAGCAGGACGCGCAGCTCGTACTCGTAGCGGTCGCCGGGGACGTCGAGCAGCCACGGCAGCGCCGTGGCACGGAACCCGCGCAGCCCGGTCTGGCTGTCGTGGACGGGCAGTCCGGTCGCGGTGCGGACGGCGGCGCCGCTGACCGCGTTGCCCACGCGGCTGCGCAGCGGGACGCCGGAGGAGGCGAGGTCGCGCTCCCCCACGACGACGTCGGTCCCGCCGGCGGCGAGCCGGTCCGCGACGGCGCGCACGCTGGCGGGGGTGTGCTGGCCGTCGGCGTCCGCGGTGACGACGTCGCGGCCCGGGTGGTGCTCGACGGCGTGCGCGAACGCCGTCCGCAGGGCGGCGCCCTTGCCCCGGTTGCGGTCGTGCCGCAGCACCTCGGCGCCGAGCGTCGTCACGGCGTCGAACACGGGGGCGGAGGCGGGCCCGGAGCCGTCGTCGACGACCAGCACGTCGGGCAGGCCGAGGGTGGCGAGCTCGCGCACGAGCGCCGGCAGGGCGTCGTCGGGACGGTAGGCGGGGACGACGACCAGGGGCGTCGGGCTGCTCGTCGGGCTGCTCATCGGGCTGCTCATCGGGCCACGTACAGGATGTCGGAGGTGCCGCGCTCGCCGCCGTTCGACGGCCGGTTGACGACCTCGCCGGCGAAGTACAGCGTCGAGGAACCACCGCCGTCGAGGTTGTACGCGGTGACGGCGCCCTGGTCGATCATGAGCTGCGCGAGCTCGGTCATCGTGACGCCTCGGCTGTAGCCGGGGTCGCGGCCGTCCACGACGACGATGACGAGGTTGCCGTCGGAGTCCACCCCGATCGCGGTGCGCGGCTGCTCGCCCTGGATGGAGTGGTTGCCCACGTTGGTGTCGACCTCGACGTCCTCGATGCCGTCGACGGGCTGCCCGTCCTCGACGACGGCCGGCCCGAACGACAGTGTGTTCCACACGCCGTCGGCGACGAGCTCGTCGGCGGTCGTCGTCGTCTCGTCGTACACCTCGACGCGGCCGTCGGCGTAGAAGGCGAGCCCTTCGCGGGCGCCCTCGTCGCGGTAGACCACGCCGTTGCGGATGACGATGCCGGTGTCGCGGAAGCCGTAGTAGTCGCCGTTGACGGCGAGGATCGCGTCGTGGTCGGCGGCGATGTCGCTGGTGTTCTCGGTGATGTTGGTGCCGAACTTGTCCTGCGCGAACGCGGAGCGCAGCTGCGTCGCGTCGTCGAGCGCCACGTGCGCCACGTAGAACGTGACGGTGTCGTCGCCGCTGCCCTGCGTGACCGTGTCGAGCGAGATCGACGTGTCGTCCGAGGTGTACCCGTCCGCGGTGACCGTGCCGCCATCGTCCGAGGACGACGAGGAGGATGCGGACGACGAGGACGACGATGAGGACGACGCGGCCTGTGCCGCCTCGTACGCGGAGACGTCGTCGATCTGGACGTGCTCCACGAGGTAGCGGTTCGCCGCCCACGCGGTGACGCCGCCGACGGGCAGGAGCACGGCCAGGGCGGTGACGAGGACGACGAAGCGCCGGGAGCGCCGCGGACGGTCGGGACGGTCAGGATCGGTGGGCCGGTTCATGCCTGTCATGGAAGACGGCCGACCTGCGACGACGGTCGGGGCGTCCTGCGGACCACCGGGGAATGCTGACGGTCTCCTGAACGCCGCGTGGACGACCCGGCCCCGGCGTCGACGGGATCGACGGACGGGATCGACGGCCGCCCGGGCACCCGGGATGATCGGGACGTGAGGACCCAGGACGTGGTGCGAGCCGCCGCGCGGAACAACGCCGCCTGGTGCGCGACGGTGTGCGAGACCCACGCGATCCACGGCCGCACCGACCGACACGCGTGGGCGAGCCCCGTGCGGACGCCGGCGCTGTACCCGGACGCGGTGACGCTGGCTCCGGGCGCGGACGCCGCGGCGCTCCTGGCCCGGATCGACACCCGGTCGCCGGGCGCCTCCGTCAAGGACAGCTTCGCCGACCTCGACCTCAGCGGCCCGCGCCCGGGCGCCGGGGCCGGGGGCAGCAACGGGGACAGGGACGGCGACAGGGACAGGGACAGGGACAGGGACGCGTTCCAGGTGCTGTTCGAGGCGAGCTGGATCCACCGGCCGTCGGCGCCGGCCCGGAGCTTCTCGACCCCGGGTGGGGCGACCCCGCGTGTGTCGACCCAACAGGTCGACTGGGCGCCCGTCCACGACGCGGCGACGCTCCGCGCGTGGGCGGACGCGTGGGACGGCGGTGCCGGGCACGCGGAGGTGTTCCGCCCCGAGCTGCTGACCGACCCGGCCACGACGGTCCTCGCAGGCCGCACGGGGACTGGCGAGGTCGTGGGCGGGGCGGTCGCGACCCGCTCCGACGGCGTGGTCGGGCTCTCGAACGTCTTCGCGGGCCCGGGCGGTGCCGGGTCGGCGTGGCCTGGCGTGCTGGACGTCGTGGCGCGCCTGTTCCCGGGCGTCCCGGCGGTCGGCTACGAGAGCGGCGACGATCTCGCGACCGCGCTGCGGCACGGCTTCGAGGTGGTGGGGCCGTTGCGCGTGTGGGTCGCTTCCGCGGCTACAGCGTGACGGTGCCCGCGATCGTGGTGACCGCCGCTCCCGCGACCCACACCCCGCCGTCGGCGTCGCGGGTGACGTGGACGCGGCCACGGCGGCCGAGCGCCGTCCCCTGCGAGGCGACGTAGGCCGACGGCAGGTGCTCCCCCGCGAGCCACTGCCCGAGCCCGGCGTTGAGGCTCCCGGTGACCGGGTCCTCGACGAGGCTGCCGTTCACCTCGAACAGCGCGCGCACCTCGACGGCGGCGTCCGACTCCCCCGGCCCGTACGGTCCGACGACGCCGATCTTGAGGTCGCCGAAGGCGGCGAGGTCCGGTTCGACGGCGAGCACGGCCGCGGCGTCGCGCAGGCGGGCCGCCACCCAGCCCGGGCCGTTGTCGACCCAGGCGGCGTCCTCGACGTCCGCCACCGCCACGCGCAGGGCCCGCGCGATCTGTGCGAGGTCCTCGGGCCCGACCGGACCCGACCGCCGCAGGGGCGGGGCGGCGAACGCGAGCCGGTCGCCGTCGCCACCACCGCCTTCACCGTCCCGCCGGACCGTCACGAGCCCGACGCCGCACTCCTGGACCAGCCGGTCCGCCGACCGCGGCGTCCCCCCGGCGTCGAGCCAGGCGTGCGCGGAGCCGAGGGTGGGGTGGCCGGCGAACGGCAGCTCGCCGCCCGGCGTCCAGATCCGCACGCGATAGTCGGCGGCGGGGCCGTCGTCGCGGACGGTGGGGCGCAGCAGGAACGTCGTCTCGGACAGGTTGGTCCAGCGCGCGAACGCCGCCATCTGGTCGTCGGTGAGGTCGTCGGCGTCGTGCACGACGGCGAGCGGGTTGCCCGTGAGGGGGCCCGTGGCGAAGACGTCGACCTGGCGGAATCCGAGGGTGTGCGGCACGTGTCACACGCTAGTCCGGCGTGGGGCGCGCCCGCTGCGCTCGTACCCTGGTGGGGTGCGCGCGGCGACCCTCGACCTCCCGGCGGCCGACCCGGCCGCGACCGTCGTCGCGCCCGCGGACCGGGACGCGCACGCCGCTGCGCACGCCGCCCGGGCCGACCACCTGACCGCGGTGTGGCGCGGCGCCCACGACCGGGGCGAGCCGCACGCGATCGAGGACTTCCTGTTCACCTACTACCCGACCCGCGTGAACCACCTGCGCCGCTGGCACCCCGGACCGGGCGTGGTGCTCGCGGGCACGTCCGAGCACGCCGGCTGGCGCTGGTACCACGAGGTGGCCCTCCCGGACGGCACGGGACAGACGAACACGGGCGTCACGCTCGACACCGCCGCCTTCGTCGCCGACCGAGGCGACACGGTCCGGTACGTGCGCGCCCTCGTGTCCGCGACGGCGGGACGCCCCGGCACGTTCGGCTGCTTCGGGCTGCACGAGTGGGCGATGGTGTACCGCGACCGGGCCGCAGGTCGCGACCACCGCCACCCGCTGCCCCTGCGGCTGGGGCACGACGGCACGGACGCCGTCGTCGAGTCGCACCGCATCGGCTGCTCCCACTTCGACGCCTACCGGTTCTTCACGCCGGAGGCCGCCGACCGCAACCAGCTGCGGCCCAGCCGCGAGCGCCAGCCCGCGATGGAGCAGCCGGGCTGCCTGCACGCCGGGATGGACCTGTACAAGTGGGCGCTCAAGCTGGGACCCGCGGCGCCCGGCGACCTGCTGCTCGACGCCTTCGAGCTCGCCCGCGACATCCGCTACACCGACATGGCCGCCGCCCCCTACGACGTCTCGTCGTACGGCGTCGAGGCCGTCGCGATCGAGACGCCCGAGGGCAAGGCGGAGTACGTGCGCCGCCAGCGCGGGTTCGCCGTGCGCGGACAGGAGCTGCGGGCGCGGCTGGTCGACGTCTGCGACGCGCTCCTGGGGAGCGCGCCGGACGCCTGACGCGCCAGCCCCGGCGTTCAGCTGCAGACTGTCCCGCTCACCATCCCGCTCGCCATCCCGCTCACCATGGCGCGCCAGGTGAGCGGGCCGACGACGCCGTCGACGAGGACGCCGAAGGTGGACAGCGCCAGCTGGAGCTCGCGGACCGCCGCCTCGGTCCGCGCCCCGAAGACGCCGTCGACGACGAGCGACCCGGTGCGGGCGGCGAGCTTGGCCTGCGCGCCGCGCACGGCGTGACCGTGGTGGCCGTTCGTGACGGTGACGACGAGGGCGTCCCAGGTCCGCGGCCCGACGACGCCGTCGACGACCAGCCCGAGGTCGCGCTGCGAGGTGCGCACGGCCGCCTCGGTCAGCGGCCCGCACGACGCGTCGACGTCGAGGTCGTGGCCGTGCTCGTTCAGCAGGTGCTGCAGCGTGCCGACGGGGCGGGACCGGTCGCCGGGGCGCACGGCGGGCCAGGGGTCGAGGGCTCGGACGGTCGTGACGGGCATCGCCACCTCCTTCGTGGGGCCGGGCCGGGCGGTCGTCGCCCTGGGTGACCCCGGCATCCTCGCGGGGAGGGAGCAGGTGCGCTGCGTGCCGATACGTCAGCGGGCGCGACGTGCGCGCAGCGCGGCCTGCGCGTTGCGGTTGGTGCACGCGGTGGAGCAGTAGCGCCGGGAGCGGTTGCGCGACAGGTCGAGCACGAGTCCCTGGCAGTCGGCGTCGGCGCACACGGCCAGCCGCGAGTGCTCGTCGTCGCGGACGACGTCGATCATCGCCATCGCGGTCTCGACGGCGACCCGCGTGGCGAACGGGGCGTCGTCCGCGGTCGCGTGCACGTGCCAGTCCTCGCCCCCGTGCCGTACGAGACGGGGGTGCACCGGCACCCCCGCCAGGAGGTCGTTGACCAGCGCGGCGGCCGAGTCGCGGTCGGCGAGCAGGAGGCGGCGCAGGCGGGGCCGCAGCGCGCGCACCTGGGCGAGCTCCTGCTCCGTGCGGTCGTGCCGGCCGGTGTAGTCGTGTTCCCGGAAGAAGGCGTCGAGGTCGGCGACGGTCTCGAGCGTCTCCGGGGGCTCGGCGGAGTTCACGAGCGCGACGGCGGCCCGGAGCTCAGCCACGGTGTCATGAGCGAACGGCATGTTGACACATTACCCGTCCACCCCTAGCGTCATGAGTCATGGCAGCAATGGCGCATGACGTGTCCTCCTCGCGGCACACCGGCCTCGGCGCGGGCCTGACGCTCGCCGTCGTCTCCGCGGTCACGTTCAGCCTCTCCGGCCCGCTCGCGGCCGGACTGTTCGCGAACGGCTGGAGCCCCGGCGCGGTGGTGCTCGTGCGGGTCGCGACCGGCGCCCTCGTCGTCCTGCCCTTCGGGATCGTCGCCCTGCGCGGCGACTGGTCCCCCGTGCGCCGCAACCTCCGGCTGCTGCTCGCCTACGGCGCGCTCGGCGTCGCCGCCACCCAGTTCTGCTACTTCGCCGCGGTGCAGCACATGCAGGTAGGCCCCGCGCTGCTGATCGAGTACTCCTCGCCCGCAGCGGTCGTCGCCTGGCTCTGGCTGCGGCACGGGCAGCGACCCGGCCGCGCCACGCTCGCCGGCATCGCCCTGGCCGCCGCCGGCCTCGTGCTCGTCCTCGACCTCACGGGCGCACGGCTCGACCCCGTGGGGGTCGCGTGGGCGCTCGGCGCGATGGTCGGCGTCTCGGCCTACTTCCTGCTCAACGCCCGCACCGACACCGGCCTGCCGCCCCTGAGCCTCGCCGCCGGCGGGCTCACCGTCGGCGCCGTGCTCCTCGGGCTGCTCGCCGTCGTCGGCGTCCTGCCGGTGACCACCTCCGCCGCCCCGGTACGGCTCGCCGACGCCGTCGTCCCCGCCTGGGCCGCGCTCACGGCGCTGGGCGTCGTGACCGCCGGCGTCGCCTACGTCACCGGCGTCGCGGCCGGCCGCCGCCTGGGCGCGCGACCCGCGTCGTTCGTCGGCCTGGTCGAGGTGGTCAGCGCCGTGTTCTTCGCCTGGGTCCTCCTGGACGAGCTGCCGCGCCCCGTCCAGCTCGTCGGCGGGCTGCTCGTCCTCGCCGGGGTCGTGGTCGTGCAGCAGGGCGAGGCGGCCACGCGCCGCGTCGCACCGACGGTCGAACCGGTCGAACCGCTCGCCAAGCCGTAGGCCCGCACGACGCCCGGTGCGAGGATCGCCCCATGTCCCGCGTCCTCTCCGCCGTCCCGTCCACGCCCGTCGCCGTCCCCGACCGGGTCCGGGCGCTCGCGGGCGGCGACGACGTCGTGCCCGTGTGGCGCAACGAGCTCGGCGGCCTCACCTTCCGGCTCTCGACCCCCGGGCGTCCCGCCTCCGTCGGGCTCGCCGAGGACGACCGCTACGTCAAGTGGGTCCCGGCGGGCGTCGACGGGCTCGACCTCGACGCCGAGGCCGAACGGCTCGCCTGGGCGGGCCGGTGGACCCCGGTCCCCCGCGTGCTCGACCGCGGGCAGGACGCCGAGGCCCGCTGGCTGCTGACGGCCGGCATCCCCGGCCGCTCCGCCGTCGACCCGCGCTGGCTGGCCCGTCCCGAGACCGCGGCACGCGCGATCGGCGCCGGGCTGCGCGCCCTGCACGACACGCTCCCGGTCGACGACTGCCCGTTCACGTGGGGCGTCGCCGACCGCGTCGGCCGCCTGAGCCCGGCCGCCCGCGCGCAGGTCGGCGACGTGCCCGACGTCGACCGGCTCGTCGTGTGCCACGGCGACCCGTGCGCGCCCAACACCCTGCTCGACGACGGCGGCCGCTGGACCGCGCACGTCGACCTCGACGCGCTCGGCGTCGCCGACCGGTGGGCCGACCTCGCGGTGGCGAGCTACAGCCTGGAGTGGAACTACGGCGACGGGTACGAGCCCGCGTTCTTCGACGCCTACGGCATCGCGCCCGACCCGCGGCGCATCACCTTCTACCGGCGGCTGTGGGACCTCGGCTGAGGACGCAGTCCCCGTACCGAGCGCCGGGTGCCGGTACGGCCTGGAAGAATGGCCCGCGATGACCTCCCCGACCTCGGCCGACGCCGCCCCCCGCCCCGCCGGCACGCTGCTGCCGTACCTGCCCGCACCCACCGGAGGGGCCCCGGACCCCGACGTGCTGTTCGAGGGCTTCGGCGAGTGGGCCACCGGCACGGGGCGCCCGCTGTACCCGCACCAGGAGGAGGCGCTCCTCGAGGTGATGACGGGATCGCACGTGGTGCTGGCGACGCCCACCGGCTCGGGCAAGTCGATGGTCGCGATGGGCGCGCAGTTCGCCGCCCTGGCGAAGCGCCGCTCGGGCCGCGGCGGGCGCACCTTCTACACCGCGCCCCTCAAGGCGCTGGTGAGCGAGAAGTTCTTCGACCTGGTCGCCGCGTTCGGGTCGCGCAACGTCGGCATGATGACGGGCGACTCCGCGGTCAACGCGGACGCCCCGATCATCTGCTGCACCGCGGAGATCCTCGCCAACCTGGCGCTGCGCCGCGGGGACGACGACGGCGGCGACGCCGACGACGCGATCGCCCAGGTCGTCATGGACGAGTTCCACTTCTACGGCGACCGGCAGCGCGGCTGGGCGTGGCAGGTGCCGCTGCTCGAGCTGCCGCGCACGCAGTTCGTGCTCATGTCGGCCACGCTCGGCGACACCACCCGGCTGCGCGAGGACCTCACCGAGCGCAGCGGCCGACCCGTCGCGGAGGTCGCGGGCGCCGAGCGCCCGGTGCCGCTGACGTTCTCCTACGTCGTCGAGCCGCTCACCGACGTCATCGCCGAGCTCGTCACGACGCACCGCGCGCCGGTCTACGTCGTGCACTTCACGCAGAAGGACGCCGTCGAGCGCGCCCAGGCGCTGCTGTCCACGCCCCTCGCCTCCAAGGACGAGAAGGCCGCCATCGCCGCCGAGATCGGCGCGTTCCGGTTCGGTACCGGCTTCGGCAAGACGCTCAGCAAGTTCCTGCGCGCCGGCATCGGCGTGCACCACGCGGGCATGCTGCCCAAGTACCGGCGCCTCGTGGAGCGGCTCACCCAGCGCGGGCTGCTCAAGGTGGTGTGCGGCACGGACACCCTCGGCGTCGGGATCAACGTGCCCATCCGCACGGTGCTCATGACGTCCCTGGTGAAGTACGACGGCGAGCGCATGCGCCACCTCACGGCGCGCGAGTTCCACCAGATCTCGGGCCGGGCCGGGCGTGCGGGCTTCGACACCGTGGGCGAGGTGCTCGTCATGGCGCCCGAGCACGTCATCGAGAACCGCAAGCTGCTCGCCAAGGCGGGCGACGACCCCAAGAAGCTCAAGAAGGTGGTGCGCAAGAAGGCGCCCACCGGGTCCGTGAACTGGACGGACTCCACGTTCGAGCGGCTGCGCGACGCCGACCCCGAGCCCCTCACCAGCCAGTTCCACGTCAACCACGCCATGGTGCTCAACGTGCTGGCCCGCACCCGCGACGAGCGGGCCGGCGGCCGCGAGGGCGCCGACCCCGTGGAGGCGATGCGGCACCTGCTCGCCGCGAACCACGACACCGAGGCGCAGCAGGCCAAGCACGTGCGCCAGACGTTCCGCATCTACCGGTCCCTGCGCATCGCGGGCGTCGTGGAGAAGGTGCGCGTGCCGGACCCGTCCCGCCCGGCCGGGTACCGGCCCAGCGTCCGGCTCGTCGTCGACCTGCCGCGCGACTTCGCGCTGAACGCCCCGCTGTCGCCGTTCGCGCTCGCCGCGATGGACCTGCTCGACGTGGAGAGCCCCACCCACGCGCTCGACGTCGTCTCCGTCATCGAGGCGACCCTCGACGACCCCCGCCAGATCCTCTACGCCCAGCAGAGCAAGGCGAAGGGCGAGGCCGTCGCGGCGATGAAGGCCGAGGGCATGGAGTACGAGGAGCGCATGGAGGCGCTCGAGGACGTCTCGTGGCCGCGGCCGCTCGCCGACCTGCTCGAGCCCGCGTTCGCCACGTACAAGCGGGCCAACCCGTGGGTGGCCGACGCCGAGCTCGCGCCCAAGTCCGTGGTGCGCGACATGCTCGAGCAGGCGATGACGTTCGCCGAGCTGGTCAGCGTGTACGGGCTGGAGCGCACCGAGGGCGTGGTGCTGCGCTACCTCGCCGACGCCTACCGTGCGCTGCGCCAGGTCGTGCCCGAGGAGCACCGCTCCGAGGAGGTGCACGAGGTCGTCGAGTGGCTCGGCGAGCTCGTGCGCGGCGTCGACTCGTCCCTGCTCGACGAGTGGGAGCGCCTGCAGAACCCGGTCGACGACGACGCGGACACCGTCGTCGAGGGCGAGCTCGCCGAGGCCGGCGCGGAGGCGCCCGCCCGGCCCGTCACGGGCAACCCGCGCGCCTTCCGGCGCCTCGTGCGCAACGCCATGTTCCGCCGCGTCGAGCTCGCCGCCCGCGAGCACTACGACGCGCTCGGGACGCTCGACGGTGCGCACGGCTGGGACGGCGACGCCTGGGCCGCGGCACTCGACCCGCTTTTCGAGGCACAGGGCGACGACGCCGTCGGCATCGGCCCGGCCGCCCGCTCCGCCGGCCTCCTGACCGTCCTCGAGCCGGGCGCCGACCTGCCGGGCGGTGCCACGACGGTCACGCCGGACGGCACCGAGCACGGCCAGGTGCCCGCCGGCACCTGGTGGGTGCGCCAGGTGCTGGACGACGCCGACGGCGACCACGACTGGGCGATCACCGCCCTGGTGGACCTCGCCGCCAGCGACGAGGCGGGCGCCGTCGTGCTCACCGTGGTGGACGTCGGCCGGTCCTGACGCCGCGGCGCCGGTTGCAAGCAACGCCGACCCGCCCTGTGAT
>NZ_JBHUWC010000043.1:0-24371 GCF_042670225.1 Isoptericola sp. NPDC057191
GCTCAGCGGCGGGTGCGCGGCCGCAGGCGCACGTCGGGCAGGGCGGGCGCGCGCAGCGGCCCGCTCGCATACCCGTGCACCTGCCCGAACCGTCGGCCGGTAGCACCGTCGGCGTACCGGGTGGGTGTCGCCTCGCCGTCGTCCGCCACCTGCGCCATCCAGTCGGCACGCGCCTGTGCCACGTCGTCGTGCGTGCGGCCCACGAAGTTCCACCACATGACGACGTCCTCCGTGAAGGGCTCGCCGCCGATGAGGACGGCGCGCACGGGCGCGGCGCCCGCGGTCACGACCAGCCGGTCGCGCCCCGGGGCGACGTAGCCGAGCTGTGCCGGAGGCACCGTCTCCCCCTCGAGGGCGGCGTCCCCGGCGTCCACCAGCAGCGCGTACTCGAACGACGGGTCGGTGCCCAGCTCGAGGGTCGCGCCCGCCGGCAGGTCGAGCTGCGCGCCGACCAGCGGGGTGTACGTGCGTGCCGGCGACGACAGCCGCTCCCCCGCCACGTCGAGCGCACCCATGAACACCTGGACCCGCGCGCCGTCGTGCGTCGCGACCGGCAGGTCACCGTGGTGCTCGAAGTGCGGCTCCGACCGGCGGTCCGCCTCGGTCAGCACCGTCCACAGCTGGACCCCGTGCAGCATCGGCGGCCGCCCCTGCGCCGGGGACTCCTCGGAGTGGGAGATGCCGACGCCTGCCGTCATGAGGTTGAGCTCGCCTGGACGCACCGTCTGCAGGGACCCCACCGAGTCCCGGTGCAGGATCTCGCCGGCGAACAACCACGAGACCGTCTGCAACCCGATGTGCGGGTGCGGCGGCACCTGCATCCCCGCCGAGCCCGAGACGTCGTCCGGCCCGTAGTGGTCGCTGAAGCACCACGCCCCCACGAGCGAGCGCTGCCGCTGCGGGATGGTGCGGCGCACGTTCATGGCACGCGGGCCGCCGAGCGGCACGTCACGCGCAGTGAGCAGCTCGACGCCGGTCGGTCGCTCACCGGCGGTGCAGGTGCGTTCCGTGGGGCGCGTCTCCAGGTTGCTCATGGCCCGAGCCTAGGCCGCGCGGGTCGGTCCGAGGAGCGGCCGGCGGCAGCGGCGGCCCGGAACGTGCCGAGGCCCCCCGGGGCGGCCGGGGGGCCTCGGAGAACCGCGTACCCCTGGTCGACTTTCCCGGGGACCAGGGGTGCCGTGGCGACGTCACGACCCCGACCGCTCGTCGTGTCCCGTCCGCGAGGCCTGGTGCGTCGTCGCCTCTCAGGAACCCGTTCTCCACGAACAGCCGGGCGCGGGTGGTCTTCCGGCCCCGTACAGACACCTGTGTCGTCACCCACAACCCGCACCGCGGTACGGGACGGCCCGTCGTTCTCCGGTCGACCGTGTCCCGGGGAGAGGGCAGGCGACCGCCGTTCTGAAGAGGTACGCCGACCCGATCTCCACAAGACCGGTAGGCACGTTTCTAGACCCGCCACGGGTGCGGTGCAAGGGGTGCGGGGAGGAGAATTTCGGCCGGGTCTCCGGCCACAGCTTTGTCCACAACCTCACCCGCGGAATCCCCACACCACCCACAGGGCTGTGGAAGAAATCTGTGGACGACGCGCCGGGGGCGACACGCGCCAGCGACGAAGACGCACCGGTGGCCGCGCCTCCGAGTGCCCGGGCACCCGGCTCCCGGACACGTCAGGAACCGCGGAATTCCGCGGCTCCGGGCACCTTTCCACGGCTCTGGCGGCATGCTCGTGACGGGTCGACCGTCATCTCCGGCACGGTTCCAGCATGGAACGTCGCAGGTGAGGGCTGCGCGGCGCGCACGAGGGTTCTGCCGGGAACAGTTGTGGACAGCGCCTGTGGACAGAGCCTGTGGACGACGCCCGGGTCAGGCGCGCACGTCGTGCAGGTGGTGCACGACGTCGTGCAGGAAGTACTGCCCGAGGGTGAGCACCGTGAACACCGACCCGTTCGACCGCCGGCCGGTGCGCCCCTCCTGTCCCGCGTCGACGGCGTCAAACGCCGCCGCCACCACGTGCCCCGCGACGTCGATCTCGTCCGCGACGGCCGACGGGACCTGGTGGGCGTAGCCGCTCTCGACGGCCGTGACGTCCTGGTCCCAGTTCTCGAACGCGGGGTCGTCCTGCGTCAGCATGAGCGCCAGCCGCTCGTCGAAGATCCGGAAGACGTCGCGCACGTGCGCGGCGTACTCGAGGGGCGACCACACCTCAGGGCTGGGCCGCGTCGCCGCGTCGGGACGCTCCAGGGCGGCGCGCCACCGCGGCAGGGACTCCCGGACCGCGGGGCCGACGTCCGCGACGGCGACGTCGGCGGCGACGAAGCCGCACTCGGGGCACGGGCGCGCGAGCACCCAGGTCCAGTCCTTGGTGTCGGGCACGATGCCGGCCGGACGGTCGGCGGGCACGGGCTCGGACGATGCGGTGGGCTCGGTCACACCGGCACCCTAGCGTCCCGAGGTGCTGACAACGGATGCCTATGATGTCAGCATGCCCAAGATCATCGGGAAGAGCCTCCACGAGCACCGCCAGATGACCCGGCACAAGCTGTTCACCGCGCTGTCGACGCTGATGTCCGAGCGCGGCTTCGACTCGGTCACCCTCGCCGACATCGCGACGGCGGCCGGCGTGGGGCGGACCGCGGTCTACAACCACTTCCCGGACAAGGAAGCGCTGCTGCTGGGCTTCATCACCCACGAGACCGAGCAGTACGCGCAGACCCTGGAGCGGGCGCTCGCCGAGGTCGACGACCCCGTGGAGCAGCTGCGCACCTACATCCGCCAGCAGGCGCAGCTCACCCGCGTCTTCCACCTCGCTCCTGGCCCGGACCTGCGCACCGTGCTCTCGCGCACCACGCAGGCACGACTGCGCGAGCACGCGGAGATCGTCGAGTCCATCCTCAAGCGCATCCTGCGGGCCGGGATCGCGGAGGGCGAGTTCCCCGAGCAGGACATCGAGCCGACCGTGCAGCTGGTGAACGCGTGCCTGTCGGGCCGCCTCGTCCCGGACGACCCTGACGCTCGGGAGCGCGCCGTCCGCGCCACCGAAGCGTTCGTGCTGCGGGCCGTCGGCGCCCGCGTCCCCGTCGCCTGACGGCGGGCCCCACCCGTCCGGCCGCCTGTCCCGGCCGCCTGACGCCTACCAGGCGTCGGCGGGCAGGTGGTGGTGCTCGGGCGGAGGCGGCTGGTACGGCTCGGGCACGGACGCCAGGTGCGCCCGCGCGAACTTGAGGGCCGCCTGCAGATCCGCGTGCCGCTCGCTCGCGGTGCGCGCCTTGCGCGTCGAGATCTCGACGACGACGTCGCCGGCGTAGCCGCGCCGCACCAGCTCCTCCAGCACCTTGTCGCAGGCCATGTCGCCGCGCCCGGGCACCATGTGCTCGTCGCGTCCCGACGCCGTCCCGTCGGCGAGGTGCACGTGCCGCAGCTTGTCGCCGAAGCCGTGCACGAGGGCGAGCCCGTCCTGGTGCGCGATCGCGGCGTGCGAGAGGTCCAGGGTGACGGCGTCGTAGTCGTGCTCCGCCGGGTCCCAGCCGGGCAGGTACGCCTTCAGCTCCCGGTCGCCCCGCGAGCGCGGCTTCCACGGGTACATGTTCTCGACGGCCACGGTGACCCCACCGGCCTCGTGGACGCTGGCCTCGTTGAGCTCGTGCACCAGCTCCTGGAACTGCCGGGCGTACTTGTACTGCCAGCGGAACGGCGGATGCACCACGACCGTCGGCGCGCCCAGCTCCCCGGCCATGTCGACCGCGCGCCGCAGCTTGTCCGCCGGCGACCGGCCCCACACCCGCTGGCTCACCAGCAGGGTCGGGGCGTGCACCGACCGGATCGGCAAGCCGTGCTCGTCGGAGAGCCGCTGCAGCGCGGCAGGGTCCTGCGTGGCCTGGTCTCCCCAGACCATGACCTCCACCCCGTCGTACCCCAGCTCCGCGGCGACCTCGAAAGCGAACGCCGCGCGGCGTGGGTAGACCGACGCGGTGGAGAGCGTCACGGGAACGGTCACGTCTTCGTCGGCACCAGCCATGCTCCGCACGATAGCCGCAGCGGCTGAACGGAGGCTGACAACCGGCTGTCCTCGGGCAGCGCGCGGCGCGCCCGATAGGGTCGCGGGCATGGTGCGTGCGGTGGTGTTCGACGTCGGCGAGACCCTGATCGACGAGACCCGGATCTGGACCCGGTGGGCGGACCGGCTGGGCGTCCCGGCCCTGACGTTCCTCGGGATCCTGGGCGGCTGCGCCGCGCTCGACCTGTCGCACCAGCGCGCGTTCGAGATGGTGCGGCCCGACGTCGACGTGTCCGCCGAGATCGAGCGCTGGGCGCTCGACGACCCCGACGGGCTCCGGGAGAACTTCGACGCCGACGACCTGTACCCGGACGTGCGCGAGGCGCTCGCCGCCCTGCGCGCCGCGGGCCTCGCCGTCGTCGTCGCCGGGAACCAGCCGCCCCAGGCCCGGGCGGCGCTGGAGGCGATGGACCTGCCCGTCGACGCGATCCGCACCTCCGACGAGTGGGGGGTGCAGAAGCCCGACCCGGAGTTCTTCGCCAAGGTCGCCGAGCTCAGCGGCCTGCCCGCCGCCGAGATCGCCTACGTCGGCGACCGCCTCGACAACGACGTCCTGCCCGCCGCGGACGCGGGGATGATGCCCGTGCTCCTCCGGCGCGGCCCGTGGGGCTACCTGCACGCCGCGCGGCCCGAGGCGGCGCGCGCCACCGTCGTCGACTCGCTGCTCGAGCTGCCCGCCCTCCTGGCAGGCTGACCGGCCGCGGGCGCGCGGCAGGCGTCACCCGGTCCAGCCGAGGGCGCCGATCGCGTTGAGCGTGAGCAGCACCCCGAGGATGCCGAGGACCCAGCCCGTCATCTCCGCCGCGTTCCTGGACAGCCACCCGTCCAGGCGGCGCAGCAGCGGGTCGACGGCACGGGCCGCGACCAGGCGCCCGCCGAGCAGGAGCAGCGCCGGCAGCACCATCACCACGCAGTACGCCGCCAGGACGCCCACGCCGGCGCCCGTCGCGAGGTCCGACGTCGTGATCAGGCCGATCGCGGCCAGGTACGGCAGCATCGTGCCGACCTCGAGCGCCGCGGCCCCCAGGGCGAGACCCAGGAGCGGCAGCAGCGACCCGCCCTCCAGCCCTGTCGCGCGGGCCCGCCACCGCGACAGCCGCCCCGGCCGGGCACCCTCGCGCTCGGCGCGGGCCGCGGCCCTCTTGCCGTCGAAGCGGAAGCTCAGCGCGAAGAGGCCGAGACCCAGCAGGAGCTGCACGATCATGGCCGGCCTCGAGTCCAGCACGTCGCCGTACCGCTCCAGGAAGGCGCCCGCCCCGAGCAGCACCGCCACGCCCACCGCCAGGTAGAAGAGGGCGACCGTGCCGAGATACGCGAGGATGCGCCAGGCCCGGGGGCGACCGGGGGCCAGGAGCAGCCACACCGGGATCAGCAGGGTGCCGAAGCTGGTCGAGTCCACGAGGGCGAGCACCACCAGCACGCCCGCCAGGGCGCCGAGCCCGACGCCCTCCACGCCGCCGAGCTGCAAGGGAAGGTCCATGCCACCGATCCTCGGCGGCGGGCGCCACGACGTCGTCGGCCGGACGAGTGATCCTCGCGCACCGGCCGGCATACCTCCTTCGGACGATCCGCCCGCGGCCCCGTTGTGCTGGGATGGCCGGGTGACCACCGACCGCGCCGCGCCCCCCGCCCTGGGCGGCCTCGCGCGGCTGTGGGGCGGCGACGACCGGCGCGGGGACGTCCGCACGGCGGTCGGCATCTTCGTGCTCGGCTGGCTCTTCCTGCAGGTGGGCCTCGTCGGCCTGTTCGACGTCGGCCCCGTCGGCGCGACCACCCCCGAGCCGTGGTGGCGCGTCGCGCTGCTCGCCGTGGGGTGCGCCCTCACGCTCGCCAAGCGACACCACCCGATGCCGGCGCTCGCCGGTGGCGTCGCGGTCACGCTCGTCGACCTGGCCTGGGGCGGCAGCCTCGCCATCCTGCTCGTCCTGTGGGACCTGCTGTTCGCGGCGGCGACGTGGTCGGGCGCCACCGCCCGCCGATGGCTGTGGGGCACGGCGATCGTCCTGAGCGTCGCCGGGGCGGTCGCCGTCGGCGAGGCCACACGTGACGTGCGCGCCTTCGTCGCCATGAGCCTGAACCTCGGGGCGATCCTGCTGGTCCCCATGTGGTGGGCGGCCAACGTGCGGCAGAAGTCCGAGCTGGCGGCGCTGGAGCGGTCGCGGGCCGACGAGGCCGCGCGCACCGCCGAGCTGGAGCGCGAGCGCGCCGCCGACCTCGCCCGCATCGCGCAGCTCGACCGGCACGAGGCCGTCCAGGCGGAGCGGGCGGCGATGGCGCGCGACCTGCACGACGTCATCGCCTCCCACCTGTCCACGATCGCGATCCACTCGGGCGCGGCGCTCAGCACCCCGCCGGACGTCGACCGGGACCGCGGCGCGCTCGAGCAGGTGCGGGCGAGCGCGGTCGAGTCGCTCACCGAGATGCGGTCGATGATCGAGCTGCTGCGCGCCGACGCGCCCCGCGACCCGCTCGCGGCCCCGGGGCGGCTCGACCGGCTCGACGACCTGGTCGGCAGCGCCCGGGCGGGCGGAGCGACGGTCGTGGTGGACGACCCCGGCGACGTCGCCCGCGCCGACCTGCCGGCGGCCGTCGGGCACGCCCTGTTCCGGATCGCGCAGGAGGCGCTGACCAACGCGCGCAAGCACGCGCCCGGCGCCCCGGTCGCCGTGCGGCTGGCCCGGGCGCCGGGCCACGCCGCCGGCGTGACGCTGGAGGTGCGCAACGCGCCGCCACCGGAGCGGCCGGCCGGCGGCCCGGACGCGGTGCCCCTCCCCCTCAGCGCGGGCACCGGGATGCTGACCATGCGCGAGCGGGCCGAGGCGCTCGGCGGCACGTTCGAGGCGGCGCCCACGGCCGACGGCGGCTGGGTGGTGCGGGCGTGCGTCCCGGCCGGAGCCCGGGACGGCGCCGGAGCACGGGACGGAGACCTGACCCGATGACTTCTCCGCCGCCCGGCCCGGTCCGGGTGCTGCTCGCCGACGACCACGCCGCGATCCGCGCCGGGCTCCGCCTGCTCCTCGACGCCGCCGACGGCGTCGAGGTGGTGGGCGAGGCCGCCGACGGGTCCGCCGCGGTCGCGAACGCGCGGGCGCTGCGGCCCGACGTCGTGCTGATGGACCTGCGCATGCCCGGGACGGACGGTATCGAGGCGACGCGCCTCATCACCGCGGAGGGCCTGGCCGACGTGCTGGTGCTCACCACGTTCGACCTCGACGAGTACGTGGACGGTGCGCTGCGGGCGGGAGCCGCCGGGTTCCTGCTCAAGTCGGCCGAGCCCGCCGCGCTGCTCGACGCGGTGCGGCGGGTCGCCGCCGGCGACGGCGTCCTCGCACCCGAGGTCACGCGGCGGGTGCTCGCGCAGCTGACGGCCGGTGCCGCGCCGTCGGCCCCTCCCGGTGCGCCCGGGGAGGGCGCGCCACAGCCCGGCCCCGGGCTGCCCGTCCCTGCCCCGGACGACGACCCTCGGCTCGCGGGCCTCACCCCGCGCGAGGTGGACGTGCTGGGCGCGCTGGGGCGTGGGCTGTCCAACCAGGGCATCGCGGACGAGCTCGTCATCACCGAGGCGACGGCCAAGACGCACGTGTCGCGGGTGCTGGCCAAGCTGGGGGTCGCCTCTCGCATGCAGGCGGCGATCGTCGCGCGCGACGTCGGCCTGGCCTGACCGCGCCGCCCGCGGTCGCGTCAGGAGACCGGCGCGAGCCCTGGGCTGCGGACCACGCGGGCGGCGTGCGCGGCGGCGGCGGAGAGCGCCTCCGTCACGTCCGCCCCGCGCAGGTGCGCGTCGAGGAACGCGACGAAGAAGCCGTCGCCCGCGCCGTTCGTGTCGACGACGTCGTCCACGCGCTCGGCGGGGACGTCGAGGAACCCGTCCGCGGTGAGGGCCGTGGCCCCGCGCGCCCCGTGCGTGCACACCACGAGCCGCGCACCCGCGGCGAGCCGACCGGCCATGAAGGCCCGGTGGTCGGGCAGCCGGTCGGAGCTGAGGAACACGTGCGTGCCGGCCTCCGCCCAGGGGCGGTGGAACGCGGCGGCGCCGTCGTAGTCGTGCAGGTCCACCCACACGTCGCGCCCGCGCTCGGCGGCCGCGGCGAGCACCGGGAGGGAGTGGGCGGCGAGGTCGACGACGACGGCCGCCGCCGCGTCCACCGCCTCGAGCGTCGCGTGCCAGACGGGCCCGGAAGCGGGGACCTCGCCGGGCGCGCGCAGGTACACGGACAGGCGTCCGCCACCGGCGTCCATGAGGTTGAGGTGGCTCTCGGTGCGCCCGTCCGGCGCGAGCTCGGCGAGGACGCGCACGCCGGCGTCGTCGAGCACCTCGCGCACGCGCGCGCCCTCGTCGTCGTCGCCCAGGACCGTGCGCAGCACGACGCCGCGGCCCAGGCCGGCGAGGTTGAGCGCCTTGCCGGCCGACGTCCCGCCCACCGTGTCGTAGGCGCCCCGCGCGAACACGGTGTGCGGGGTCGGCTCCGGCAACGCGTCCAGGTGCACGATGCGGTTCCACGAGGCGGGTCCGGCGACGAGGACGTCGTCCCTGCGGCCGGTCATCCGCCGACCTTGCCGACGTGGGCGCCCGCGCCGACGGCGTACGCCTCGCGCAGCCACCCCACGAACTCGTCGTCGAGCTGCCCGGGCTCCGTGATGCGGAAGTAGTGCACGAACAGCCGCCGGGTGTACGGCGCGGAGCTCGTGATGCGGGGGCCGGTGACCACGCGCTGCAGGTCGAGGTAGCCGCGCAGCACACCGGCACGCGGGACGACACCGGCGAAACCGCGGCGCGACCCCTTGAGGGTGATGGCCGACTTCGAGACGGCCAGCGTGAACGGACCGATCCCCTCCGCCCGGTCCATGAACGCCCGGTAGAGCGCCAGCGTCGAGGCGGGCAGGTCCGCGAGGTGCCGGTCGACGGTCCACGCCGCCGGCCCCTCGCCGCTCGCGGTGTCGGTCATGGCCGGGACGCTACCGGCCACCACCGACGTCGGTCCGCGGACCCGGACTCAGTCGTCGAAGCCGTACCGGGCCTCCCACCGGTCCTCGTCGCGCTCCGACGCGCTGCCCTGGCGCACGACGTCGGTGCCGGAGCCACCGCTCAGCCGGTCGTCGCCCCGCTGCCCCTCCAGGAGGTCGCGGCCCGACCCGCCGGACAGCGAGTCGTTGCCGGAGCCACCCTTGAGGTGGTCGTTGCCGTCCCCGCCCTTGATCACGTCGCGGCCGCTGTCGCCGTCGACCTGGTCCTTGCCGCTGCCCGCCTCGATCCGGTCGTTGCCCGAGCCGCCCTCGATCTCGTCGTGGCCCGTGCCGCCCTTGATCTTGTCGTGGCCCCAGCCGCCCTCGACCTCGTCGTTGCCGGACCCGGCACAGATCACGTCGTCGCCACCCCGGCCGTCGATCTCGTCGGCGCCGCCGAGGGCGACGATGACGTCGCGCCCGGACGTGCCGCGGATGTCGTCGGCCCGGTCCGTGCCGACGATCGTCGCGCGCAGGCCGAAGCAGGTGGGGGCGGCGGCCTGCGCGGAGGAGGCGAAGGCCGTGGCGGACAGGCCGGCGGCCGTCAGCGTCGCCAGGGACAGCGCCGTGATCCGGCGGGCGCGGCCCAGGGGTGCGGTGTGCGTGCTCATCGAAGAACCTCCGTGTCGTTCCGGTGCGGACACCTGAAGCGTGCGGCGGCCCGATGAGCGGCACGTGGAGCGGGGATGAGGGCCTTCTCATCCCGCGCGGGCGTCAGCCCCGCAGCGGCAGGACGAGGGTCGCGTCGCCGCCGGGCGTGATCCGCACCGGGACGCCCCAGTCCTGTTGCGCCAGGTGGCACGCGGGGAAGACGTCCGGGTCGGGCTCGCCGTCCGGGCCGAGGGGGACGACGTCGCACGACGCGGCCTTGGCTGTCACGTGCAGCACACCCTCGGCGACGTCGGGGTTGAGGACGAGGTCCCGGGCGAGGTCGACGCCGTCGCCCGCGCCGTCGAGCAGGAGCTCTGGCGGGGTGGCGCTGACCCGCAGCTCCGTGGACGGACCCCACCGGTCGTCGAGCTTCTGGCCCGGCGCGGGCACGAACGGCACGTCCAGCCGCAGCTCGCCCGGGGAGACCTCGGTGGCCGGGCGCGCGACGCGTCGCGCCCCGCCGTCGAGCACCTCGCCCGCGACGTCGGCCGGCAGCGCGACCCGCGTGAGCCGGTGCGCCGCGGACTCCACGACGAGCAGGTGGACCGCGTCCCCGGTCACCTCGACCAGCACGTCGCTCGGCTCCGCGAGGCCCGTGGCGAGCGTGGTGACGACGTCCGACACCGGGTCGTAGCGCCGCAGCGCACCGTTGTACGTGTCGGCGACGACAACGCTGCCGTCGGCGAGCGCCGCCACCCCGAGCGGGTGCTGCAGCAGCGCCTCGGCCGCCGGGCCGTCGCGGTGGCCGAAGTCGAACAGCCCCTGCCCCACGGCGGTGTGCACCGTCACGGCGAGCCCCGTGCCGTCCGGGACGACGCGGCGCAGGGCGGACGTCTCGGCGTCGGCCAGCCAGATCGCGTCCCCGGCGTCCGGGCCGGTCGCCGGCGCCAGCCCCGACGGCTGCGCGAACCACGCGCCCGCGCCGGGGCCGTCCTCCAGCCCCTCGTTCATCGTGCCGGCGACGACCGCCATCGTGCCCTGCCCGTCGTCCGCCAGGGGGTCGAACGCCCACAGCGTGTGGTTCCCCGTCATCGCGACGACGAACACGCCGAGCCGCGGCGACCACGTGACGTCCCACGGCGAGCTGAGGCGGACCGACCGCGCCCGGTGGGCCGCGCTCGCGTCGAACGTATGGGGCGCGCCGACGACGTTCTCCTGACCGCCCACCATGAACTGCTCGCCGGTGCCCGCGACGGTCGTCACGGCGCCGTCGTCGAGCCGGACGCCGCGCAGCGCGTGGTTCACGGTGTCCGCGACGAGGACGTCGTAACCGAGCGCGGGCCGCAGCTCGTCGGGGACGAGGCACAGGCCGTTCGGCTCGCTGAACCGCGGCTCGTCAGGACCGGCGCCCCGCGTGTCGACCAGACCGCGCTCCCCGCTGCCGATGCGCCGCACGAGCGTCTCGCCGTCGGGTGCGAGCTCGGCCAGCGAGTGGTGCCCGGCGTCCGCGACGAGCACGTTCCCGCCGGGCAGCGTCACCGCCTTCGCGGGGAAGCGCAGCGTGCTGGGCGCCGGCGTGGGCGGCACGTACGGGCCGTCGCCGCGGTGCAGCGTGCCCTTCGCGTCGTGCTCCGCGACCAGCTCGTCCACGATCGCCTCGATCGCCGACGCGTGCCCCTCCCCCGCCATCTGCGCGACGACGTAGCCCTCCGGGTCGACGACGACCAGCGTCGGCCACGCCCGCGCCGTGTACGCGCCCCAGGTGACGAGCTCCGGGTCGTCGAGCACCGGGTGGTGCACCTCGTACCGCTCGACGGCGGCGGCCAGCGCGTCCGGGTCCGCCTCGTGCGCGAACTTGGGCGAGTGCACCCCCACGATCACCAGCTCGTCGCGGTGGCGGTCCTCCAGCTCGCGCAGCTCGTCCAGCACGTGCAGGCAGTTGATGCAGCAGAACGTCCAGAAGTCGATGACCAAAACACGACCTCGCAGGTCAGCGAGGCTCAGCGTCTTACCACCGGTGTTCAGCCAGCCCCTCCCGACCAGTTCGGAGGCGCGGACACGGGGCAGTCGAGACGAGGAAGCCACCCGGCCATTCTGCGACATCGCGTGGAGGTGACCGACACGTAGAAGCCCCCGGCGAGCGCTCCAACGCTCCCGAGGGCATGGCCGGGAGGTAGCCCGACTTGAGTCACCTTACTGCTCACGCACCGACGCGCGACATCATGACGAGCCTTGCGCGTGCCGGCTGGGGCGAGCTCTCTGGTTCCGCACACAAGGGCACGCGGGCCATGCTCCGCGCCCTGGTCGACCTTCTCCCCTACGGCTCCGGGGAGGGCCTCACCACCGCACCCCAGATCGCTGACGTCTCGGGCTACTCCGAGCGCTGGGTGAGGTCTCGCCTGGTGGAGCTAGAACAGCTCGGGCTCATCCTCTGGCGTCGTGGTGGCGTCGTCGCTGGGAAGTGTATTCCGTCGCACGTTCGCATCGTGAAGGGCGCCGTCCTGGCCCTCGTGGGGCTCGCACGGTCAGTCAAGGATGCAGCCGTGGCAGCGCGCCGCCTCGTGACGCAGCGTCGTGTCGAGGGTCTGTCCTTCGTCCTCGGCCGACGCCGCCGCGCCATCCGGAACTCGCTGCAAGCCCCCTCCCCCTCACGGGGAAGTCTCCCGACGCTTCCCCGTCGTGGCGCTTCCTCAGATGCCGAGTGCGACCACGGGGAGCCTCGCGGCTCCCGCTACTGCGCACTGTGCCGACGCGGCATCCGTCCCTGACCATCGGATAGGAGAAGCGATGAACACCGAAGCCCCTTCGCCGCAGGCGGATGCCAGTTGGAGCCCCGAGAGTGAGTCGTGGTTCCGGGCGCACCTTGCAATGGCGACCGTGTGGGACGAGAAGACGTGGAACAGGGCACTCGGGCGCTTCGAGCTCGAACTCGACACCTCCAAGGCTGCGGAGGACGGGCGTTGAGAATCCACCCCCGGATCAATCCGGACTCCCGACCCGTCCTCGCTGCCGTCGCGATCGGCACGGCTCTCGTCTTCCTGGCATGGTTCGCGCTCTCGTCCGTCGCCCTGTTCGACGTGGGTTTGTGGGGCAACGTCCCGGTGCCCCTCTCTGCTGCTGTCCCGGTCATGCTCGACGTTGCCCTCGTGGTTTACAGCCTCTCGGCTCTGGTGCGCCGGTCTCGTGGGCAGTCGGCACGGTACTCGTGGACACTCCTGGCGTTCTTCACTGTCGTCTCGCTCGTCGGCAACGCTACTCATGCTCTCGGCATCCCTGAGGCCGTACAGCCCATCGTGGGTGCCGTCGTCGTCGCACTCGCACCCCTTGCCGCTCTCGCGTCCCTGGGGAACCTCGCGGGGCTGGTTATCGCGGCCCCTGGCGCCCGGATCCTGCCGACGTCCTCGGCGCCAGTCATGGAAGAGGTGACGAACGAGCGCGCGAAGATGCTGGACCTGGTACTCACCATTTCGAGCGAGCACCACCAATCCAAGCGCTCCCCCGAGAACGTCCGACGCGTGCTGGACATGCTCAACAACGGCGCCACTCAGAAGGAAGCGGCAGAGACCCTGGGGTGGTCCCACACGCTCGTTCAACAGGTTGTGCGGGACGCCCGCCCCCTTGGCTTGCTCTCGGCGGCCTGAGAGTTCTCCCGCGTCTCTGGACCGCGTGAAGATGTCGGCCGCGAACCAGAGTGAGCCCGAGACCAGGCTTTGTACCGGCGCCGGTGAGAAGTCCACGGGCGGGCGGTCGCTCTGGGCTTGCTCTCGGCAGCCTGAGAGCTCACCCGCCACCATCCTCGTGACCGAGGGGCATGAGGACGCGATGGGGAGCGCTGGGCGTGCTGGCACTGGTGGTGACCGCCTGAACGTCCAGCCCCTCCGCTGCGGATCTGGCACAGCAGGGATGCGAAGGCATGGAACCGACACCCGCCAGCTCAGCAGCGACGGACGGACCGACGGAGGACGTGGCTGGGACATCTACGAAGAGTTCGAATCGAACCTTGACCAACCGCCCGGCCCGCTGCCGAGGATGCCTGGCGCCTGCCTGCATATCTGGCCATGCGGGACTCCCTAGCGGACCCGACCGAATGGGAGCGGCACGAGGACGACTCCGCCGAGTTGGAGCGCATCCGCGACGAATTGCGCGACGGGCTCCAGCAGATCGAGGCCGCCGACCAGCAGCCCGCCTTGTTCGCGGCGTGACACAGCGGCACCAGTGCCGGACTGGCAGCGGGTGATTCCTGAGTGTGGTCCGGTCCGCGCCGCTGCAGATCTGGCACCATGTGTCGGACCACCGTCGGAAGGGGCCGGCACGTGCGTGACCGTCTCGCAGGCTTGTCGCGAAACCAGCGGTTCGAACTTCACAGGATGCGCTACGAACGCAACGTGGAGTTGTGGCGAACGCTGTCCCCGTGGCTCGGTGGCGCGGTCCTCGCGCTCGCGCTGTGGCTCCCGCTCCACGAGCTAGTGCCCATGGTCGCGGCCCTGTCCGGCAAGTCAACCACCCTCAGCCTGAATGCCAGCATCGCCTGGGGGTCAGCGAGCGTCCTCGCGATCCTCGCCGGTGTTCAGTCGATTCGCGCCGGCAGAATCAAGGTGCGCTATAAGAAGTTGCGGGCTACCGTCGAAGTGAATCAAGCCGACGCTCTGGAAGAATCGGGCATTACAGTCAAGCGAGGTGGATAGGATGACCGTTCCCTCCGTGCTTGTGCTTTTTGCCGCACTTGCGACGATCGTTGCCGGCAGCTACCTCCTCTTCGTGCTCCCATTCCGAATGCGACGGGAACGTTTTGAAACGCTCGCCTACGAGTTGCGCGACGACCTCATTTCCACGGTCACCTCCGGCACGATTCGCCCTTCGCATTCTGCGGTGGTTCTCCTCAACATGGCCGAACGCTTGGCTCGCGAGTCCGGGGAACTCACTGTTGCAACTATCTCGATCGAGAGATACTTCAGCCGCGACCTCCGCACAGAGCTACCCGAGCCACCGAAAAGCGTCATCGACCCCTCCTGCCCAGATGCCGAGAAACTCATTCAGTTTGAAGAAAGAATGAATCAGCTCGGCATTAGGTATACAACTACTTCGTCGTTCGCCAGCATCCTGGCTTTCATTTGGTTTCCCGTGGTTGTCTCCGTCTACCGGCTGATGAGAGGGAGCAAGCCCACTACCGGCAATGCTCGCAGGACATTCGAAGTAGTCTTCGAAGATGACAACGAAACGATGGCCCGTATCGACACGCGGCCACTCGATCACTCAGACGCAAGACCCACGTACCGCAGCCACGCACCGCTGGCGAGCATCGGGTAACGGTCCAGCGACCCCGCTCGTCATCGTGCCCCGTGGGGCTGGAGCCGTCCTGGGCCATGCTCTCCTCAGCCCAACCACGAACGGCGGGCGCTCCGGCAGGCCCGAGCCGACAACGTCGCCCGTCTCCGGATCCGCACACGGGAAGCCCGAGAACGGCTGACCAGAGGTGAACTCGTCCAGGTCCGCGTACGCCTGGGCGGGGTCCTCCATGTCGCTGAACCGGTGCTCAGCAGCCCCGTCGTGCTCGTCGTGGTAGGTGCCGATGTGGGTCACGGCATGACCGAAGGCAAGTTCACCCAGTCAACCGCTCGGTGACAGATACGTTCCCCGGCGGTTGCCAGGTAGTTTCGCTGCCATGCCAGAGCCCACGCCGATGCCCACCCTCCATGTCATCACGGAGAGCACTGCTGGCTTCTGGGAGAACGGCGCACTGCTAGCCCTCATCGGCATCCTCGTCGGCACCGTCCTGGGTGGCGTAATCAGCCATGCCAGCGCGCAAGGTCTCGCTGGGCGAAAGGAGCAGCAGGACCTAGATACCGAGAACCGCATGATCCGACGCGAGCTCTACGTCGATGTTCTGCGCAAGTTCGACGACGTCCACCACGCCATCGGGGACTGGATCGCGTACGACGACAAATCGACGACAGGCAGGTCCAACAAGACGGCGGAGAAGCACGAGGCGGGCGCCAGGGTGGCGACGAGTCTGAACGACATGACCCTGCTCGCGAGTGCCGTGCTCATCAATGGAAACCGTGATCTCGCCCAATTCCTCCGCGAGGTGACGGTAAAGGAGAACCTACCGAAGGATGCCAACGGGAAGGATCCGGTCGACATAGCGGATCTCGATTCCGAACAGTGGAAGAGCTTCGGGGCTTGGCTGCGCGAGCAGCGAGAGACCGCCGAAGGCGGAATGGCATACGACATCCAGTACCTGAGCGCCAAGAGGGCGCCGTTCTGGGCGCGGCAGGTCGCCTTCTTATCGGTGATCCGGGAGCACTACCAGGAACGACGCGCAGAGCGAAAGGCAACTCGCGCCGCGAAGTAGCGCCTTCCGTACGGCACCCTGCCCGCCCTGGGTGAGGGTCGCTTCTTCTTTCGGATTGGACACGACGTGGTCGAGATCGAATCGGTGACTCCGGAACGAAATGTCGTGCGTTCTGCATACGGTGATGTGCAGCCCTCTCCCGCACGTGTCGGTCCTCAGCCATTCAGAGGCCGGCCGTACAGCGACTCTCGTGCACCCTCGGGATCCGTAGCCTCCAGGTCTCATGCAGCAGATCAGTCAACGGCGATCGACTCACGGAACGACCCCAAGGCACCATCGGGCTTCCCGGGTGGCAGTTCACCCGCCTCTGCGAGCGTCGTCCCCCCGGGGGCGACGCGCTCATGGCATGGTCAGTGCATGACTCTGGACGACATGAATCGCGTCGAGGTGACTGTACGTCCGGCTTCCTGGGCCGGCGATGACTCAAACAATGACGCTCTTGTCTTCGACCTCGCGGATCTGCAAGGTCTAGACGAGGACACTCTCCGGCGTGAGCTCATCGAGATGACCGGTGTTACCGACGGCTACCACATCGACGAACGCCGAGGGACCACCGAGTGGGGCGCTTCGGGTGCCACCTACGAACTCCTGCTTACGGTTGCAGAGTCCGCATGGCAGGAGATCCTCTCGATCGGCATATACGCCTTTTTGAGTAAGATGCGCAAGCAGTTCGGACGCCCGAGTTACAAGGAACCCAGGCGAAGCGAGGAAGAACTCGTGGAGCATGCGCGCTACCGCGTCGCAATGCGCTACGAGGGGGTGGAGGTTGACTCGCTTACCGTTCTCGAAACTGAGATCGGCTCCACATCCAATGGTCAAACCTTCTCGGTGCGCCTTGTCGACAACGCCGACGTTGAGTACCGGGTCTCGATGTCGGAGTTTGAGCACACAACCTTCGGACGGATCGAAAGGCGCTCACTTTAGGAGTGTCCCGCCGCCCTCTTCTTCGTGGTTCGTAGCAGCGCTAGGTGGGGGGATGCCCCGTAACCCTTCGACTCGGTACCGCCATGTCTCAGCAGCTAGGGTTCTGCCACGGTTTCAGAGTCGATCTCCTCCAGCTTGTCGACCGCATCCTCGAACCCCTTCTTCGCGGCCTTGCGCATCTTCCGGTTCCACGGGTGGGTGATCGACGCCGTCACGATCCATGCCCCCTGTGCGCCGGCGACACCGACAGCCAGCTTGAGCCTCACGACTGCCGCCGAGAACGGCCCGTCAGCGTAGGCCTTGGCCTTGTGGATTGCGCCGGAGTTCACCAGCTTCACGAGAGCCTCGCGTGCCAGGTCCACCCGGATCAGTTCCGGTCCGACATACTCGCCGGCGCTGTGGTAGCGGCCCATCAGGACCTCCCGCCACTCCTCTGTCGCCTCTCGGATCTTCGCCAGCTCCTCGGGGGTACGCACATGCTCGACTGCTGGCTGCGCTCCAGGGTCGGACTCGGCCTTGGCCTCGACAGCGTTCTTGACGGTGGCGATGAGGGCATCGATGTCGTTCTGATGCGCAATCTTCAACCTGTCGACGGCACGCAAGGCACGGGCGTGGTACGCCGTCCGCTCGTCGGCAGTCTTGAGGTAGTACGTGGAGGCCATACTGCGGGTCGCGGCGAACCACTGGATAGCGCCACCAATCGCGACGCCGGCGATCCCGATGAGGGCTGGTGCGAACTCCGTCAAGGCCGACTCCTACTCCCCGTACCGCTCCTTGTAGCGCCTTTCGGCTTCCTCGACCCGTTGCTTCTGCTCAGCAGGACGGCTTCGCCCCGACCGGCTACGTCGTCCAGGTCAAGGGTGCTGAGCGAGGCTGGGGAGGCCCTGGGGCGACGACGTCGCCCCTGACGGCTCCGGTCTCCATCTACCTCCACCGTCACGGCATCTCGTGGGTGAAGCCCCTCAACCACGGCGAGGTGCTGGACGCACTCACGGCAGCCGGGCTCACGGCTCGCAAGAACGGCTACAGCAACGGCGAGGTCCTGTCGATCACACACCAGCCCGTGACGCTCTCGGTGCCGCGCGACAGCATCAAGCCGTCGATGCTCGCGCCGGAGCAGCCGCAGCGCCCCAAGGCCCCGTGCCTGGTCTTCGACGTCCACGAGCCGGAGGCCGGATTCACCGGCGGCGACATGTACCGCTGATCCCCTAAACCTAGCGGGCGGTCGACCGCCGGCCGCCAGTCCGCCGACCGGGCAGGATTGAGCAGCGGCGTGGGCCGTCTAGGCTCCCTCGCGAGCCCAGGTCTTGAGTGAGGCCGGGACCCAGACCGTTCAGCGGCCCGTTTCCGCCGCACGCCGGGCACGAGCCTCGGCCTTACGGACGGTGTCCCGACGCCTGCCGGGGTGCGGAACGGGCCTTCCGTCCTCGGGCCAAGTCGTGCCGTCGACGAACGTGATCACGCCACGTTCGACGGGGAGAAATCTGGCGCCCCTGTACGGAGCCCGGTAGACATCGACACGACGCACGAGGGTTTCGATGAGCTGCCGCTGCGCGCCTGCGTCCAGGTCGTCCCAGCCCTCGGCGAGGTACTGCAAGTCCTGGAGCGAGTCGACCGTCAAGCCGATGCCTGCCTCGCGTTCCGCGAGTGCGAGCTCGGCGCTTGCGAGTGCCTCACGAAGGCGCGGCATCTCATTGGCAGCTTCTTCCTCAGTCAGGACACCAATAACCGCGAGTCGGCGCGCCCGTGCGAGCTCTGCCTTGGCGACTTCAACCGCCGCCGCCTTCGCCTGGCGTTCGGCTCGAAGTCCGTCGTCAGCTTCACCCGCCCAAACTGTGAAAGCGGCACGTATGACGGGGTCGTTCGGGTCAAGGCCTGATACGAAGATGAGAGCTCGCCCAATGACGTACTCATCCATGTCCTCGACCGGGCACGTGAACCCGCCGCACCGGCCAGCGCCGAGCGTGGCGTTTCCACAGCGGTACGACTTCCTCGCCCCACCACCGCTCCGCACGGCCAGCTCGCCGCACTCGGCGCAACGCAGTCGCGAGCCGAGCAGCGACTGGTGTGGTTTGCGACCAACGGCGCGTCCCTTGGACTTCGCAGTGCGTCCTTCGACTCGGGCAAGGATCATCGCCCGCTCATCAGGAGTGATCACGCCCTCACCGACAGGTACAGCCTCGCCTGTTTCGACCGACCGGTAAACCTCCGCAACGGCGGGCCACCCGCCCTTGGACCCGTCATCGTTGATGATCCTTGTCCGGACGCTCTGGAGACCGGCCCAGCCCGGCGAGCGGACGATCGCGGACAGGGTCGGGATGCGCCACTTCTGAGGTTGGCTCTCGACATCGACGTCGAGACCCCGCGCTTTGCGCACGACGTTTGACCCCCATGCCTTGCCGCTCGCAAGCGTTACCTTCCGCGTGTTCAGGTCGGCAACCACCGCGTAGAGCGTTGCTCCTTCGAGGAGGGCTTCCGCCGCGCTGCGCGCCTCTGGATAAGTCTCGGGATCATGTTCCAGACGGCCATCCGGAGCCACTCTCAGGCCCCACGGTGGCTTCCCGCCGAGCCAGAGGCCCTCTTCCCGCCGGTAGCGCTTGGTTCGCGCGACATTGTCACCCAGCTTCTCGGAGTACTCCCGTGCAATCTCGCCTCGGATGATGATGTTCAAGCGCTGGTTCGGGTCACCCGTGTCGGTGCCGTCGACGCCGAGAATCCGCCGTCCCGTGGCGGCGTGACGAGAGAGCATCGCTCCGAGAGTGTCGGAACCTCGGCGGTCGGCCCGGTCGAGCGCCCACACGATGATCGTGCGGAACCGTTCGCCCGCGCCGAGCTCGGCCAGCGCAGCCTCCCATTGAGGCCTTCGCTTCCCACTTCGGGCACTGGCGCCGGTGCCCTCTCGTTCGCGGTAGACCTCGACGACATCGAGTCCCTCCCGCTCCGCGAGAGCGCGCGCCTCGCGCTCCTGCTCGTCAAGAGTCCGGTTCGTTCCGATCTTCCCGCTGGATCGCCGGACATAGATCGCAGCCGCCTGCTCGGGAGGGTTCACCACACCATTCTAGGCAAGATCGTGCTAACGTCTAGACCGTCCAGAAGTCGAGGACCACGACTTTTCCGCGCAGGTCCGCGAGCGTGACGTCGCGGCCGCCGGTGTTGAGCCAGCCGCGACCCACCAGCTCGGAGGCACGGACACGGGGCAGTCGGGAGGGAGAAGTCACCCGAGCATTCTCTCCCGGTTTCCGTGCGGCAGTTCGGGATCTGGTCGGCAGCTTGAGCTGCCGACCAGCGAACGAACTGCCGCTCTGACGCGGTCAGTGCACCAGCGCAGGCAGCTCGACGGCGCGGGCGGCCCGGTGGATGGGCGCGACCATCGCGGCCATCATCCGCTCCTTGCCGGGCAGCTTGTCCATCACCCGCAGCATCGCGAGCGAGGCGCGCACCTGCCCGCGCGTGCCGACGACCATCCGCTTGATGTTCGCCGGTCCGAGGGCCTGGTTGGCGTCCACGAACGGGCGCATCGTCCGCTCGTAGTCGGCGAACGCCGCGACGTGGTCGTCGTGCGCGTCGAGGGCGGCCGCCAGGACGTACGCGCCCACCAGGGCCATGCTCGTCCCCTGCCCTGACGCCGGCGAGGCGCAGTGCGCGGCGTCCCCGAGCAGCACGGTGCGGCCCTGCGACCAGCGGTCCATGCGCACCTGGCTCAGGGAGTCGAACAGCAGGTCGGGCGAGGCGGGGACGTCCGCGAGCAGGGCCGGCACCTCCCATCCCTCGCCGGCGTAGGCCTCGGCGAGCAGCTCCTCCCGGCCCGCGCGGTCGAGGCCCTGATGGCCCAGCGGCCCGGACGACCACAGGAACATCGCCCGGGCGCCCTCCTCGCGCGCGGTCGCGTACACCAGGGCCGTGCGGCCGGGCCCGACGTAGGTGACCTCTTCGCGGTCGAGGCCGAGGCGGTTGGGGACGGTCGCGACGGCGACGTAGTAGCCGAGGTCCGCGACGTACCTCTCGTCGGGGCCGAAGGCGAGGTTGCGCGTCGTGGACCGGAGCCCGTCGGCGCCGACGACCAGGTCGTAGCGGCCCGTGCGCCCCGAGGCGAAGCCCACCTCGACGCCGTCGGCCGTGTCGTCGAGCGACGCGATCGAGTCGCCGTAGACGTGCTCGGCCCCGGCGGCGCCCTCGCGCAGCAGGCGGTGCAGGTCGCCCCGCAGCAGCTCGACGTCGTCGTGCACCCGGCCGCCGAACGTGTCGCCGTCCATGCTGGCCGCGCGCCGGCCGCGAGCGTCGACGACCGTGCCCGCGCGCACCTCGGTCCGCATCGTGCGCGCCTCCGCCAGCAGGCCCATGCGGTCCAGGACCTCGAGGGCCGCACCCCGCACGTCGACCTTGTAGCCGCCGGCGCGGGGCGACGTCGCGCGCTCGACGACGGTCACGTCGTCACCGCCCGCCGCGAGCCGGTGGGCGAGGGCGAGGCCGGCGACGCCTGCGCCGGAGACGAGGATCGAGCGGTTCATGGGAAGACCTCCAGCCGAGGGAACGTGACAGAGACCACCGTAGCCACGGTTAAGACAGATGTGCAAGACGTTTGTTTCATACATTTGAGCTAACATGGCGTCATGACCCGCAGCAGCAAGAACACCGGGACCGGGGCCGACGGGAGCTCGGCCGCTGAGAACAGGGCCCCCGGAAACCGGGCGGCGCTCCTGGTCGCGGCCCGCGACTGCCTCCGGGAGCGGGGCTACGCGCGGACCACCGCCCGCGACATCGCGAGCTCCGCGGGCGTCAGCCTCGCGGCGATCGGCTACCACTTCGGGAGCAAGGAAGCACTGCTCGACGCCGCACTCGTCGACGCCTTGCGCGACTGGGGTGACACCCTCGAGGCGATCGGCGCAGAGGACCACGGGTCGACGCCGGGCGAACGGTTCCGTGCGGTCTGGGCGCGCGTGGTCGCCTCGGCCGCGGCGGACCGCTCCCTGTGGGCGGTGCAGTTCGAGCTCCTGGCGGACGCGGCGCGCGACCCCGAGCGGGCGGCGTCGCTGGCCGGCGCCAACGCGGAGGCGCGCACCGCGCTGGCCGCACTCTTCGGGCTCCCCGCGGAGCAGGGCCCCCTCGTGCAGATGCTGCTCCTCGGGGCGGTCTCGCACGTGCTGCTCGACCCTGCCGACACCGTCGGCGCGGAGGACCTGCTCGCCCAGGCGTCGGCGCTGGTCGACCTGACCCGCTGAGCCCGGCCGCGGCCCCGGGTCAGAGCGCGGTGACCGCCCCGACGACGGTCACCTGGACCGGGACGCCGTCGACCTGCGGCGGCACGTCCTTGCGAGCGCCGAGGGAGACGACGTTGACCTGGAGCACCCAGTCGGTCTCGTCACCGCGTTGCGCGAGCCCGACGCCGCGCACCCCCTCGACGCTCCGGAGCACCTCGCGCAGGGCAGGCTTGGCGGCGCGCGCCTCGTCGATCGTGACCATGGAACACCTCCGACTGACTCCCATTGTGCGCCTCGGGCGCCCCGGGGCACAGGCCGGGAGCCGGGACGCCGGCGCCCGAGAGCGGACGACCTTCCGACAGTACACAGTTCCCTGTACCTTCGGTGGGGTGACCACCGCGCTGCGCCCCGTCCCGCCTGCCCGCCGCGCCCTGCTCGAACGCAGGGTCCGCTGGGTCGTGGCCACCACCATCGTCTACAACGTGGTGGAGGCGGTGGTCGCCATCACCGCCGGTCGGGCCGCGTCCTCGGCGGCGCTCGTCGGATTCGGCCTCGACTCCGTCGTCGAGGTGCTGTCCGCCGCCGCCGTCGCGTGGCAGTTCGCCGCGCCCGACCCGCACCGCCGCGAGCGCGCGGCGCTGCGCCTGATCGCCGTGTCGTTCTTCGGGCTGGCGCTGTTCGTCACCGTCGACGCGGCCCGCACCCTCCTCGGCGCAGCCGAGCCCGACCACTCCCCCGTCGGCATCGTCCTCGCCGCCGTCAGCCTCGCCGTCATGCCGTTCCTGTCGTGGGTCGAGCGCCGCACGGGGCGAGAGCTCGGCTCGGCGTCCGCGGTCGCCGACTCGAAGCAGACCCTGCTGTGCACGTACCTGTCGGCGGTGCTGCTGGTCGGCCTGGTCCTCAACGCCACGCTCGGCTGGACCTGGGCCGACCCGCTCGCGGCACTCGTGATCGCCGGCTTCGCCGCGAAGGAGGGCGTCGAGGCATGGCGGGGGGACGCCTGCTGCACGCCCGTCGGCGCGCTCCTCACGGGCAACGACAGGTGTGATGACGGGTGTGATGACGGGTGCGACGACGGGTGCTGCTCACCCCGCGGCGGCGAGGCGGCCGGTCCACGCTGACCACCGGCGGCGCCGATGACGCCGGGCCGCCCCGCCGGGTCGGGCTGACGAGCGGGGACGCCCCTCCAGCCTGCTCCGGCGTGACCCCTGGGGCGAGCCCGGACGGCATGGGATCGATCACGCGGTGCGGTCATCTCCCGGGCGCCCTCTGCGTCACGGGCCAGGGCGGGACAGGATGGAGCGATGAGCACCGCGATCCCGTCCCTGTCCCTGAACAACGGCACGTCGATCCCGCAGCTCGGCTACGGCGTCTTCAAGGTCCCGCCGGAGGACACCCGTGAGCTGGTGCTGACCGCCTTGGAGGCGGGCTACCGGCACATCGACACCGCGCAGATGTACCGCAACGAGCGCGGGGTCGGCGAGGCGCTCGCCGCCTCGGGCCTGCCGCGTGACGACCTGTTCGTCACCACCAAGCTGAACAACGCGTTCCACGAGCACGACGCCGCCCTGGAGGCCTTCGACCGGTCGCTGGACGAGCTGGGCCTCGACCACGTGGACCTGTTCCTCATCCACTGGCCGCTGCCCGCGGTCGGCCGGTTCGCCGAGGCGTGGGGCGCGCTCGAGGAGCTCTACCGCTCGGGCCGCGCGCGGGCGATCGGTACCTCCAACTTCCAGCCGCACCACCTGCGCCGCATCCTCGACGAGGGCACCGTGGTGCCCGCCGTCAACCAGGTGGAGATCCACCCCTGGTTCGGCAACGAGGAGGTCCGCGCGTTCGACTCCGAGCACGGCATCGTCACGGAGGCGTGGTCCCCGCTCGGCCGCGGGCGGGTGCTGGAGGACCCGACCCTGGCGCGCATCGCCGCCGAGCACGAGCGCACCCCCGCCCAGGTGGTGCTGCGCTGGCACGTGCAGCGGGGCGACGTCGTCTTCCCCAAGTCCGCGACGCCGGCGCGCATCCGGGAGAACCTGGAGATCTTCGACTTCGAGCTGACCGGCGAGGACATGGCCGCCATCACGGGCCTCGACCGCGACGAGCGCATCGGCTCCCACCCGGACCAGATGAACGACACCGGCCGCTGACCCGACCCGCCCGCCACCCCGGGTGTTGTGGGTACGAAAACGGCGAGAACTCGGTCGCGAATCCTCGCCGGGTTCGGAGCCCCCACCCGCCCCCGGGGGGGGAG